>JANOOW010000512.1:0-1504 GCA_031421555.1 Hyphomicrobiaceae bacterium
CATCGCCGGTTTCGAGCATGATCTCGAACACTTGTTTGGCCATCGACCCGCTGATCGCGCCGTCGGCCACCAATTTGAGCAATTCGGCCGCTTCGGGCGGCGAAATGCCGGTGGTCGCGAGCGTCTCGCCGCGGCGGTTGAGCGCGCCGAACAATTCGGACGTCATCCAGTTGGCGCCCTGCACCGCCGGCGCGCCGGCGTCGAGCAAGGCGTCGAACCAATGCGCGGTCTCGACCTCGGCGGTCAGCACCGACGCGTTGTAGGGCGTGATCCCCAGCCCCTCGAACCGCTTGCGCTTGGCGTCGGGCAGTTCGGGCAGGCTCGCGCGGCAATCGGCGAGGAATTCGTCGTCGAGGATCAGCGGCAGCAAATCGGGATCGGGGAAATAGCGATAATCATGCGCATCCTCCTTCGATCGCAGCGTGCGCGTGACATTCTTGTCGGGGTCGTAGAGCCGCGTTTCCTGGGCGATCGTCCCGCCGCTCTCGATCACCTCGACCTGCCGCTTCGCCTCGCTCTCGATCACGTTCATCACGAACCGCACCGAGTTGACGTTCTTGGTCTCGGTCCGCGTGCCGAGCTCGCCACCCGGTTTCCGCACGCTGACATTGACGTCGGCGCGCATCGATCC
Organism: Hyphomicrobiaceae bacterium; assembly: GCA_031421555.1. GTDB lineage: Bacteria > Pseudomonadota > Alphaproteobacteria > Rhizobiales > Hyphomicrobiaceae > JAKFWF01. Next base: position 632 of record JANOOW010000512.1, read on the forward strand.
TTCTTCCATATTGCCGTCGCACGACCCGACGTAGCGGAGAATTGCTCTGAGCTTGCGGACATAAGCGCCTGCTTCAGCAGGCGAACGCATGTCGGGCTTGCTGACAATCTCCATCAGCGCGACGCCCGAGCGGTTGAGGTCGACGTAGGACATCGTCGGATGCTGGTCGTGCATCAGCTTGCCCGCGTCCTGCTCGACATGGATCCGCTCGACCCCGATCGACTTGGCCGAACCCTCGTCCTTCTCGTCGGTCAGCACGGTGATTTCGCCCTCGCCAACCAGCGGGTGATAAAGCTGCGAAATCTGATAGCCTTGGGGCAAATCGGCGTAGAAATAATTCTTCCGGTCGAACCGCGACCATTTGTTGATCTCCGCCCCGATCGCCATCCCGGTGCGCACCGCCTGGCGGATGCACTCGCGGTTGGGCACCGGCAGCATCCCCGGCATCGCCGCATCGACCAGGCTGACCTGGGTATTGGGCTCGGCGCCAAACGTCGTCGACGCGCCCGAGAACAGCTTGGCGTTGCTGACGATTTGCGCGTGAACCTCAAGCCCAATCACGACCTCCCATTCGCCGGTGGCGCCAGTGATGCGATAGCCTGTCACCACCATTTCTCCGCCCGCGCTGAAAATCCCGCTCGTTCCTCGATCGCGAGGGCGGCGTTGAGGACGCCTTGCTCGTCCAATTCGCGGCCGATGAGATGAAGGCCGAGAGGGAGGCCCTGCGCATCCAATCCGCCGGGGACCGACATCGCCGGCAGCCCCGCAAGGCTCGCCGGGACGGCGAAGACATCGTTCAAGTACATCGCCAGCGGGTCGCTCATCTTTTCGGTGAGCCCGAACGCCGCCGAGGGCGCGGTCGGGGTAAGGATG
>JANOOW010000513.1:0-2219 GCA_031421555.1 Hyphomicrobiaceae bacterium
CAAAACAGAACCGTCAGTTGGCGACGCTCCGCAGTAACGTTCAGCGGAGAATGCATTGTTTGTCCTGGCGGGGTGTCGCTTACTCTTGCCTCGTCACCGGCGGGGGTAATATTTCTAGGCAGCGCACTGATAGCCTTCAGCACCGCACGTCGAGGGCCGATCGGCAGCCCAAGCTCTTTCAAGTCGCCTTCGGTAAGGTCCGCAACTGGTCAAAAGTAATCTCATTCGCGGCAAACGCTTCCGCATACTTTGAAAGGCCAAGTGCTTCGAGCCATTCGGCAACTCTGGCCATGTCTTACCGGTTATGAGTTTGTTGCCTCGTTGGGTGGTGCAACGCACCGATCCTGACCCAATCTGCCTATCCGCGCAATCTCCTTCACTCAGTGATTTCCAAAGCTTAGCCGTAGTTGCGGGGCACGGAAATGAAGCCACTCAGTAAATTAGCTCGACGGCACGAACTAATTAGGCAACAGCCCACCGTCGACGTTGATCGACTGGCCGGAGATGTTGCGCGCTCTGGGTGACGCGAGAAATACGATCATATCGGCGATGTCTTCGGGTTCATTGGCCCGTTTCAAGGGAATGCCTGAGACGAACCGCTGTCGTACCTCTTCGATTGTCTGTCCGGTATTTTGCGCATCGGTTTTGATTATATTGTCCACTATCTCTGTCATCACAATGCCGGGGCAAACTGCATTGACGTTGATATTGTGTTGTCCCAATTGTTGGGCTGCGGTCTTGGTAAGGCTGATCACGGCGCCCTTCGAAGCGGCGTAAATCGCGTTTGACGTGCCAGGGAATCCTTTTCCGGCAACCGACGCAATGTTGATAATGCTGCCCTTGCGGCGCTTGATCATCTCGGTTGCAACCCGTTGCAGGCAGAAGAATACCCCTTTGGCGTTGACGCGGTGGATACGATCCCAATCCTCTTCTGTGAGATCCATGATGTAAGCACGTCTGGTAACACCGGCATTGTTGACCAACGCATCGATTCTGCCGAACCGTGCGATCGTCTCGGCGACCATGCGATTTATATCTGTTACCGAGCCCATATCCGCCTCGATGGCGAGACTGGAGCGCCCGAGCGCGGCAACGGCAGCCGCTGTCTCGCGGCAGTTGGCACCATTGATATCGACAACAGCAACATCGGCACCGGCCTTCGCCATGGCAATCGCTGCAGCTCGGCCGATACCTTGACCGCCACCGGTCACGATTACCACTTGGTCGTTCAGCTCCATGTCATTCTCCGCATTGCATCCGCCACCAGATTGCTTTGGTGACACTAACACCGATCCCCGGTGCATTCGATCGGGAAGTGTCGGTTGGACGGACAGAAAACAGGTAGGTGCTGCGATTCAGAGGCAACGAACTCTCCGCACACGACGCGGGCCTGTAGTCCCGTTCAGCAGCTGGATGGACTGCACTCATCTGTTGCTGCCTCTGCGCAGTAAGCATCCGGCCCGCAGGTCAGGTTTCGCGCTCGTGCAGAAAATCAAATAGCTGCTTTGCCTTCGGGCCTGAGTACGTTCTCACGCCTGCATGGATGGTGATACTCCTCTGTGTTCACTCATCCGGCTCGCAACCCGGAGGCCAAGATGGTCACTATGAACCGGCAACTCCAAGTGACCAGCCGGCGGCCGGCCGATCAGTGCCTTGCTCAGGCACGCTTGCGCTGTCAGAATCGTCCTCACGGGCGCTGTTGTAAAAGCCGGAGCAATAATCCCTCACAGAAGTAGCTGATTTGTTTGGCTGCGCCGGACTAAAAGTGCGGCAGATAGAGCCCTGTGCCTGCGTCGGCGCGAGGGCGGGGGATGAAGCAGGTGGAGATCTACGCGAGGGTCAGGCACGCGGTGCTGATCGAAGGGATAAGTGAGCGCGCGGCGGCCGAACGGTATGGCATCAATGCCAGAACTGCATCCAAGATGCTGAAGTTCCCGGTGCCGCCGGGCTACGTTCGCACGAAGCCGTCATTCCGGCCCAAGCTCGATGCGTTTATCGGGATCATCGATGCGATCCTGGTGACCGACAAGGAACGGCCGAAGAAGCAGCGGCACACCGCCAAGCGCATCTTCGAGCGCCTGCGCGACGAGCACGGCTTCACGGGCAAGATCACGATCGTAAAAGATCACGTCGCGGACTGGCGCCAGCGAAGCCAAGAGATGTTCGTGCCGCTGGTGCATCCGCCGGGGCATGCCCAGGTCGACTTCGGCGAGGCACTC
>JANOOW010000514.1:0-19647 GCA_031421555.1 Hyphomicrobiaceae bacterium
TCGCATGATTCCGATAGCTGGCCGCGCCTTAACGGCGGGTGTCATATGTGTTCACGGAACTAAAAAAGGATGCAGAAATATAAATTTCCTGATAGATGGACGAGTAAAGGCAGATGACGCTGCACGTATTGTTATTGGTAATGTGCTTCTTGATCAACCGAAAATAAGCGCATGCAAATATAAAAAGTGAATGATTGAAGCAAGTTAGCGTCGCCCTCCCGACAGCCGGCATCCGCCACAGGTTGGGATCTTTCGCGCCTAGATCCGGCGCCGTCAACCACCTCAAACTTGACAACCCCGACCCTGCGTGTGCTTTTCCCGGTTTAACAACCCGCATACGTTCAGGACACCAATCCAATGGCCTCGACCAAGGGCATTGCGCCCGAAACCCACCGCTATCGCTCGCATACGTGCGGAGCGCTGCGCCCGGCCGATATCGGCGCGACCGTGCGACTGTCGGGGTGGGTTCATCGCGTGCGCGATCACGGTGGGCTGCTGTTCATCGATCTGCGCGACCATTACGGCATGACGCAGATTGTTGCCGACAGCGAGAGCGCGGCGTTCAAGGCGATCGAGACCGTGCGTTCGGAGTGGGTGGTGCGCATCGACGGCGTCGTGCGCCAGCGTCCGGAGGGCACCACGAACAAGGATCTTCCAACCGGCGAGGTCGAAATTCTGGCGACCGAACTCGAGGTGCTGAGCCAGGCGAAGGAGCTGCCAGTCCCGGTGTTTGGCGAGCCGGACTATCCGGAAGACCTGCGGCTGACCTACCGGTTCCTCGATCTGCGCCGCGAAACGCTGCATCGCAACATCATGACCCGGCTGGCCGTGGTCAAATCCATTCGTCAGCGCATGGAGGCGGCGGGCTTCAACGAGTTTGCAACGCCGATCCTCACCGCGTCCTCGCCGGAGGGCGCGCGTGACTTTTTGGTGCCGTCGCGGATCCATCCGGGCAAGTTCTACGCGCTGCCGCAAGCGCCGCAGCAGTATAAGCAGCTGCTGATGATGTCGGGCTTCGACCGCTATTTCCAGATCGCGCCCTGCTTCCGCGATGAAGATCCGCGCGCCGACCGTTTGCCCGGCGAGTTCTACCAGCTCGACGTCGAGATGAGCTTCGTCGAGCAGGAGGATGTTTTCCAGACCATGGAGCCGGTGATGACCGGCGTATTCGAGGAGTTCGCCAAGGGAAAACCCGTCACCAAAGGCTGGCCGCGCATCCCCTATGACACGGCGATCGCCAAGTATGGTTCCGACAAGCCCGATCTGCGCAACCCGATCGAGATGGCCGATGTGACCGAGCACTTTCGCGGCTCGGGCTTCAAGGTGTTTGCCGGCATGATCGAAAAGGACCCGAAGGTGCGCGTGTGGGCAATCCCCGCGCCGACGGGTGGCTCACGCGCGTTTTGCGACCGCATGAACGGCTGGGCGCAAAAGGAAGGCCAGCCGGGCTTGGGGTACATTATATACAAGGATGGCAAGGCTGCCGGTCCGGTCGCCAACAATATCGGCGCAGAGCGGGCGGCTGCGGTTCAGGCGCAGGTCGGTGCCCAAGAAGGCGATGCCGTGTTTTTCGCGGCCGGCGATCCGGCGAAGTTCTACAAGTTCGCAGGCCTCGCCCGCGATCAGATCGGCCGCGAGCTCAAGCTGATCGACGAGAACCAATTCAAGTTTTGCTGGATCGTCGATTTTCCGCAATACGAGTACAACGACGACGAGAAGAAGATCGACTTCTCGCACAATCCGTTTTCGATGCCGCAAGGTGGTTTGAAGGCGCTGGAGGATGCAAACACCGATGCTGAAATCCTGGCATTGAAAGCGTTTCAGTATGACGTCGTTTGTAATGGCTATGAGCTTGCCTCGGGCGGTATTCGCAACCATATCCCTGAAGCGATGGTCAAAGCGTTCGGCATTGCCGGCTACCCGCCGGAGACAGTGGAGCAGCGGTTCGGCGGCATGTACCGGGCGTTCCAGTATGGTGCACCGCCACATGGTGGCATGGCGGCTGGCATCGATCGTATCGTGATGCTGCTGTGTGGCACGAAGAATTTGCGCGAAGTCGCCTTGTTCCCGATGAATCAGCAGGCGAACGATCTTTTGATGGGCGCCCCGGCCGAAGCCGCGCCGAAGCAATTGAAGGAATTGCATGTCCGTATAAGCACGCTGGAAAAGAAACCATGATCGGGCTTCATCCAAGCGAGAGGCTATGTGTGGCGCACTGTTCCTTGCTGAAAACCGGCTGAAGGGCTAGCGTGCCGCCGGTTTCGTGGTGGGTAAAATATGCGCAAGCTCTTTCTTTCGGCAGTGGTAGTGACGGCCCTGACAGCCGCCGTCATCACGTTCGTGCCGGAGGCGCGCCAACGTGCCGAAGCGCTTACCGGGCTCAAGTTGGGCGCGGTTCCAATAGCCTCGTCGGATACGAAAGCACCGGGCAAGAAGTCCGGTCCGCCCGCCGCGCCCGTGACGGTTGCGACCGTCGTCGAAACCGACATGCCGGTCATCTTGACGTCGCCAGGCACGGTCGAAGCGCTGGCGACCGTTGCCGTCCGCACGCGGGTCGATGGCCAGATTATCTCGGTCGGTTTCTCCGAAGGTGATCTGGTGCAGGAGGGCCAAGTGCTCTTCCAGCTCGACGACCGCCTTGTCAAAGCGCAGATCCAGCAAGCTGAAGCCAATATCGCAAAGGATGAAGCAAGCCTCGCCGATGCGTCGGCGACCTTGGCCCGGCGTGAGCAGCTTGTGCGCCAAAGAATAACCACCGAGGCACTGCTCGATACGGCCAGAGCAGCAGCCGGTGCGTTGAGAGCCAGCATCGCCGCCGGCAGGGCCGCGCTCGAGGTGCAAAAGACGCAGCTCGATTATCTGACGATCAAAGCGCCGATAACGGGCCGTACGGGCAGCCTTAGCGCCAAGCTCGGTGCCAACATTCGTGGAGCCGATGCCACGCCTTTGGTCACGTTGAACCAGACCAAGCCGATCGCAGTTGGTTTTGCAATGCCGCAAACTGATCTAACCGCGCTGCGCGATGCATTGAAGCGCGGTGCCAAGGCGGATCTGCTCGTGCCAGGCTCGAAACCGGTCCGCACCTCAGGTGATCTGACCTTCGTCGACAATCAGGTCGACAGGACGACGGGTACGGTTACCGCAAAGGTAACGAGCCCGAACAACGAAGAGCTGCTGTGGCCAGGGCTGGCCGTCGAGGTCGAACTGACGGTCGAAGTTAAACCGAGGATTGCTACCGTGCCGGCGAGCGCCGTTCTGCCAGCGCAGCAGGGCATGATGACTTGGGTGGTTGCCGCTGACAACAAAGTGGCGCCGCGGCAGGTCACGCTGGAACGGATCGTCGGCCAGCTCGCCTATGTGACCGAGGGACTGAAAGCCGGCGAACGCGTTGTGACGGACGGTCAGTTGCGGCTAGCGCCTGGTGCAACGGTCAGCGTGCAGGAGCCCAAGGCCGCGCCCGCGCCGAAGTCGCCGCCCGAGATCAAGCCTTCTCCCGATGCGGACAAATCCGAGACGAAGACAGCACCCGCGGCATCAGCGAAGGGCGGGCAGCTCGACGGCAAGACACCCGCCTCCGCACCCGGCCGGAGTTGATCGATCATGGGCCTTTCAGAGCATTGCATCCGCCGGCCCGTGATGACGACGCTGTTGATGGCGTCGTTGCTGCTCGGCGGTCTGATCGGCTATCGGCAGCTACCGATCGCGGCAATCCCGCGCATCGACGTGCCGACAATCACGGTATCGGCCCAGCTTGCCGGCGCCAGTCCGGATGCGATGGCGGTTTCGGTGGCAGCCCCGCTCGAGCGGCAATTCGCGACGATCGCTGGTATCAAGGACATCACGTCATCGAGCGTCGAGGGCTCCACCTCGATCACGCTGGAGTTCGACCTCAATCGGAATATCGATGCCGCTGCACTCGACGTGCAGTCGGCCATTTCGGTCGCGACATCGCGGTTGCCGGCCGAGATCACGGCGCCTCCAAGTTTCCGCAAGGTCAACCCTGCCGATAGCCCCGTCATCTTTCTCGCGCTGACATCGGATACCGCGCAGGCCCAGGTGATGAACGAGTTCGCCGACAAGGTGATGAGCCCGCGCATCTCGACGCTGCCGGGCGTAGCTCAAGTCAACATCAACGGCGCGCAAAAGCGGGCTGTCCGCATCAAATTCGATCTGGATGCGCTAGCTGCCCGCGGGATCGGTGTCGACGAGATCCGCACCTCCGTTGCAGCCCTGACTTCAGTCAGTCCGATCGGCTCGATCCGCACCGAGCGCCAAATCTACATGCTGGAAACCAAGTCGGCCGAACCGACCGCCGCCTATTTCAAGCCTGTCGTAATCGCTTGGCGCAACGGTGCGCCGGTTCGTCTGCAGGACGTGGCGAAGGTCGAAGATTCGGTCGAGAACGAGGAAGCCCGCGCCGAGTTTCAGGGCAAGCGCGCGATCACGATATCCGTGCAGCGCCAGCCCGATGCGAACACGGTGTCTGTCACCGATGCGGTGCGGGCATTGGTGCCCCGGTTCCAGGCTGAACTGCCACCAACGATCCAGCTCACCATTCTCAGTGACCGCTCCGAGTCGATAAAGGCGAGCGTCCACGATGTGCAGTTGACGCTGATCGGCACCGCTGGCCTCGTGATCCTCGTTATCCTGGCGTTTTTGCGCACGTGGCGCGCGACGATTATCCCGGCGATCGCGCTGCCGCTGTCGATCGTCGGCACATTCGCTGGCATGGCGGTGCTCGGCTTCTCGCTGGATAACGTCACGTTGCTGGCTCTGACATTGGCGCTCGGCTTCGTGGTAGACGACGCCATCGTCGTGCTCGAAAACATCGTGCGTTATGTCGAAAAGGGCATGAAGCCGTTCGATGCTGCCATCAAGGGCGCCAATGAGATTGGCTTCACGGTGGTGTCGATCACGGTGTCGCTGGTTGCCGTGTTCATCCCGATTCTTTTCATGGGCGGCGTGGTCGGACGCTTCTTCTTCTCGTTCGCAATGACGATCAGCATCGCCATTCTGCTGTCCGGCTTCATCTCGCTCACGCTAACGCCGATGCTCGCGGCGCGCATGCTGAGTGTTAATCGTGAAGAGCGTCCGGGCATCGTCTCTCGCGCATTCGAGAGGGGATACAACGCGATCGCGCGCGGCTATCAGGTATCGCTCGATTGGTCGTTGCGCGCACGCTGGCTCATGATCTTGCTGACGATCGGCACGGTGGTGGCGACCGTGTTTGCGTTCGGTGCCGTCAAGAAAGGCTTCATGCCGATCGAGGACACCAGCATCCTGCTGGTGCGCACGGAAGCGGCGCCCGACATCTCGTTTCAGGCCATGGTCGAGCGTCAGCGCCGGATTGCCGAGATCATCCGCGCTGATCCAGATGTGCTTTACGTCAACTCGAACGTCGCAGCCGGCAACTTCAATCCGACGCTCAATCGCGGCACGGTGTTCACCCAGCTGAAGGCGAAGCCCGACCGTCAGAACGGCGCGACAATCACCGATGTGCAAAACCGGTTGCGTGGAAAGCTCGCGGCGGTGACCGGCATTCGTGCTTTCCCGCAGCCTTTGCAGAACATCCGGATCGGCAGCCGTGGTGGCGCGGCTGCCTACCAGTACACGCTATCGAGCGTCGACCAGGAACAGCTCTACACCTATGCCACGCGACTGACCGAGCAGATCAAGAGGACGGCAGGCTTCGCCGACGTGACGAGCGATCTCCAGCTTGGCGCGCGGCAGGTGACGATTGCCGTCGATCGCGATGCACTGGCGCGCTATAATGTGACCAACGAAGCTTTGCGCTCGACGCTCTACTCCGCCTTTGGCACGCGCAAGATCGCAACCGTATTCACGCCGTCGAATGACTACGCGGTGATCCTCGAAGCCGACAAGGTGCAGCTTCTCGATCCAGGTGCGCTGTCGAAAATCTACGTGAAGTCGACGACGGCGCAGCTCGTCCGCCTAGACACGCTTGCGACCATTTCCCTCGGCGCGGGTCCAATTGCCGTTGCCCGGCAAAGCCAGCTTCCCGCCGTTACGATTACGTTCAACCTCGCGCCTGGGTTCACACTTGGCGAGGCGGTGACGGCGATGGGCGCAGCCGAGCAGCAGATGAATATGCCGGTCACCATCGTTGGGCAGTTCGCCGGCACCGCGCAGGTGTTCCAAGAAAGCTTCCGCGATCAACCGCTGCTGATCCTCGCCGCAATCATCACGATCTACATCGTGCTCGGGATATTATACGAGAGCTTCATCCATCCGATCACGATTTTGTCGGGCCTGCCGACCGCCAGTCTCGGCGCGCTTCTCACGTTGTGGCTGCTCGACACCGAACTCACGATCATCGCCGTGATCGGTATCATCCTGCTCATCGGCATCGTGAAAAAGAACGCCATCATGATGGTCGATTTCGCCAACGAGATGAGGCAGCAAGGCGCAACGCCCGAGGTCGCCATCAGAGAGGCCTGTCTGCTGCGCTTCAGGCCGATCATGATGACGACGATGGCAGCGTTGTTCGGCACGATGCCCATCGCGATCGGCTTCGGTGCGGGCGCTGAACTGCGGCAGCCGTTGGGCTTGGCGGTTGTCGGCGGCTTGGCAGTGTCGCAGGTGCTGACGCTCTACATCACACCCGCGATCTATCTGATGTTTGAGGATATATCGGCAAGGTGGCAACGGCGCCGGCCGGTGCTGGTGAAGCCTGTTACCGAAGAAGCCCGGCCGCTCGCCGCCGAGTAGTTCAAACGTCCACCAGCCGAGCCATGACCTTCGCGAACTGGCGCTCGGCGGCATCACGAATGACATGCCGTCCGCTCTCGACAACGCGGCGGCCATCTACCGTTACTTCCAAGATCAGCGGACGAGCCGAGGCAAAGATCCAAGCATCGATCATGATATCGCCCGTGCGTCCGGCAAGCTCGATGCGCGTTTCGTCGAGCTGTATGCGATCGCTAGATGGTGACATCAATCCGGCGGCTTGGCGACCGCCGCCAAGAGCTTCATTGAACAGCGAACGGCCGATCGACATGCCAGAATCGCCAAGGCGGTTGCGGCGCCGGTCGCGCAGCCGCTGGCCGTATTCGAGCGTCCGCAGCTCTTCGGCCACGGAGATGAGAACATTCGAATCGGTGCCGATGCCGAAGCGGCCTTTGGCGCTGCGATAATCGACGGCTGGAAAAATTCCGTCCCCAAGGTTGGCTTCGGTGACCGGGCATAGGCCGGCGACAGCGCCGGATGCTGCCACGCGCTGGGTTTCGCTCGCCGTCATATGCGTCGCGTGTATCAGGCACCACCGATCGTCGACGAGGCCGGTATCGAGCAGCCATTCGACCGGCCGCCGCCCCGACCAGGCAAGACAGCCGGCCACCTCTTTTTCCTGCTCGGCAATGTGAATGTGGATCGGCCCATCGCGGCCAAACGCTTCGGCGGCAAGCTTCAAGTCCTCGGGCGTAATAGCGCGCAGCGAGTGCGGCGCCATGCCGATCAGCGCGCCCGGCAAGGTTTCGATCGCCTTGGCCGATGCCTCTCGCAAGCCGATGAACTGCTCGAACGTATTCACGAACCGCTGCTGCCCTGGCGTAGCCGGTTGCCCGCCAAATCCGCCATACGAATAAAGTACCGGCAGCAGCGTCAGGCCGATCCCGGTTGCGGCAGCGGCGGCGGCGATGCGCTCGGCCATTTCCGCGATGTTGGCGTACGGCCGCCCGTCGATATCGTGATGCAGGTAATGGAACTCGACGACGCGCGTGAAGCCTGCCTCCAGCATCTCGACATAGGCCATCGTGGCGATCGCCTCGACATCGCCGGGCGTCAGGCGGTGCAGGAACCGGTACATGACATCGCGCCAGGTCCAGAAGCTGTCCTCGCCGGTGCCTGCCCGCTCGGCGAGGCCGGCCATGCCGCGCTGGAACGCATGGCTGTGCAGGTTGACCATGCCAGGAAGAATGAAATCGCTGGAGCTGCCCGCCGATACAGTCATGCCACTTGACCTCCGCCCGCCTTCGCCACAGCCTTGTACCAATCATTGCACGGGAGCCAAGGCCGAGAACCCGATGACCATCTTCACCAATGCGCGGATTGCAACGATGGACCCGGATAAACCCGGGCTCGGCATCGTGGAAAACGCGGCAATTCAAGCCGATGGCAATGGCTTCATCACATGGATTGGGGCCACGAGCGAGGTGCCGGCCCTCGGCTCACACCACGTGTTCGACGCCGGCGGCGGGCTGGTCACGCCCGGGTTGATCGATTGCCACACGCATCTCGTTTGGGGCGGAAACCGCGCCGGCGAGTTCGAGATGCGTTTAGCCGGGCGAAGTTATACCGACATATCCGCGGCGGGCGGCGGCATCGTTTCGACCGTGCGGGCAACGCGCGCCGCTGGCGAAAGCACCCTTGTGGCGTTGGCGGCAAAGCGCGCAGGAGCGTTAATGGCCGATGGCGTCACGACAATCGAAGTGAAGTCGGGCTACGGCCTCGATGTCGAAACCGAGTTGAAACAGCTACGCGCAGCACGAGCGTTACCGTCGGCTGTTGGCGGCAACCTCGATGTGACAACGACGTTTCTTGGTGCGCACGCCCTTCCCCCTGAAGCTGAAGGCGACAAGGATCGCTACATCGAACTCGTTTGCCGCGAGATGATACCGGCGATCGCTGCGGAAAAGCTTGCCGACGCCGTAGACGTCTTCATGGAGGGCATAGCGTTCTCTGCCGGGCAAACCGCGCGCGTGTTCGATGCCGCGAAGGCACATGGACTGCCCGTGAAACTGCATGCCGATCAACTGTCGAACCTTGGCGGCGCGGCGCTTGCCGCTCGCTACGGCGCACTGTCGGCCGATCATCTTGAATACACCGACGAGGCTGGGGCGATTGCGATGGCGGAGGCCAACACGGTGGCTGTGATCCTGCCCGGCGCGTTCTACTACTTGCGTGAGACACGCAAGCCGCCCGTCGACTACTTCCGCAAGCACGGCGTCGCGATGGCAGTTGCCTCGGATGCAAATCCCGGTTCATCGCCGATCCTGTCATTGCGGCTTGCGATGTACATGGCCTGCGTCCTGTTTCACATGACCGTCGAAGAAGCGATCCTCGGCGTCACCCGCCATGCCGCCAAGGCGCTTGGACGCCGCGATATCGGCGTGTTGAAGCCTGGCATGCGATGCAACCTCGCGATCTGGGACTCTCCCTCGCCTGCGGCTTTGGTCTACGAGATGGGCCCGGCGCCACTTCTTGCGCGGGTATTCGACGGGCGTATCGAGCGAGGGCCACGTGCATGAAAAACACAATTACTCTCGCGCCCGGCGCGGTATCGTTGTCGCAACTGCAGGAGTTGGCAGCCGGTGCGGCGGCCAAGCTGGATGCCGTATTCTGGCCGCGCATCGACGCGGCAGCTGTCATCGTTGCCGATGCTGCGATCGGTGTGGGTGCGGTGTATGGGATCAACACCGGTTTCGGCAAGCTGGCGTCGAAACGCATCGCGCCAGCTGATACGGCGACGCTGCAGCGTAATCTCATTCTTTCGCACTGCTGCGGCATGGGCGATCCGACGCCGGAGCGCGTCGTGCGCTTGATGATGGCGCTGAAAATCATCTCGCTGGGTCGAGGTGCGTCTGGCGTGCATCGCCGTGTCATCGGGCAACTGGAAGCGATGCTGGCAGCAGGCGTGTATCCCTATGTTCCGCAGCAAGGGTCGGTCGGCGCGTCAGGTGATCTCGCCCCGCTGGCGCATATGGCAGCAGTGATGATTGGCGAGGGCGAAGCCTATATCGATGGTACAGTTCAGCCCGGCAAAGCTGCACTCGCAAAGGCAGGCATCGAGCCAATTACGCTCGGCCCGAAAGAAGGCCTGGCTCTTATCAACGGCACGCAGTTCTCGACCGCTTACGCACTAACCGGCCTGTTCGACGCATTTCATCTGGCGCAAAACGCGCTGATAACGGGCGCCTTGTCGGTCGATGCGGCTATGGCGTCGACGACGCCGTTCCGGCCAGAGATTCAATCGTTACGCGGGCACGCGGGTCAGATCGCTGCCGGGCGAACACTCATGGCGCTGCTCGACAACAGCCAGATCCGGCTGTCGCATCTCGAAGGCGACGAGCGCGTGCAGGATCCTTACTGCTTGCGTTGCCAGCCGCAGGTGATCGGCGCGGTCCTCGATCTGCTGAGGCAGGCGGCGCGCACGCTGATGATTGAAGCTAACGCGGTAACGGACAATCCGCTCGTGCTGGTCGAGACACGCGAGATTGTTTCCGGCGGCAACTTCCACGCCGAGCCGGTCGCTTTCGCCGCCGATCAGATCGCGCTCGCGATCTCCGAGATCGGGGCGATCACCGAGCGCCGGATCGCCACGCTCGTCGATCCGGCGTTGAACTTCGGCTTGCCACCGTTCCTGACGCCGGAGCCGGGGTTGAACTCCGGCTTCATGATCGCGGAAGTGGCGGCGGCGGCTCTCTTCGCCGAGAATAAGCACCTCGCAAATCCGTGCTCGACGGATTCGACACCGACGAGCGCGAACCAGGAAGATCACGTGTCGATGGCGGCACATGCCAGCCGCAGGCTGGCGCGGATGAACGATAATCTCACCCACATTGTCGGCATCGAATTGCTGGTCGCGGCGCAAGGCATCGAACTGCGGCGTCCACTCACGACGAGTAAGGCGCTCGCCCGCGTCATCGCCGTTTTGCGCGCCAGCGTGGCTGGTCTGGGGGAAGATCGCTACATGGCGCCAGACTTGGCCAAGTCGGCAGCGCTTGTGCGCACCCATCAATTGATCGACGTGTGCCGTAACGAAAAAGGCCCGGACGTGTTTCCAGGCCTCTCCGAGGTTTCATTAGAGACGCGATAACTATTCCGTCTTCTTGGGAGCGTCAGCTGCCGGGATCGATACCGGTGCAGTATCGGCCGGAGTGCTTGCGACGGCAGCGGATGCAGACGGCGGGATCGCCCCCGTTGTCACAGCCGATGCCGCTGGTGCGGCCGACGATGACTTTGCCTTGGCCGGTAGCGCACCGTTCCCCGCCGCCGGCTTTAGATTGCCGCCAGCTTGCGGCGCCGACGCTGTGAGGGGCACTTTCGCGCCATCCCAGCAGACGCTCGCCTCGGCCTTGCACGTGTGCTCATCGACGACGATCAAGTTGAGGTACAACTCGCAGCTGACGTCTTTTTTGCCCGTCGTGTACTTCTTGATGCCGCGCTCGGCCGTCCATTTTGCGATGTAGGTGTCGAGCAAAGCCTTGGCATCTTTGGTCGGACCGTCCTTGCCGTAGTCGTTGACCGAGAAGGACAGCCGGGTGCAGGCGGCGCTAGCCACATCCGCAATCATCGTCACGGAAAGTACAGCGGCGATTGCCGAGATCGAAGCGCGCAGTCGCATGGGACCTCACAGGTCTATATGTTGATGTTGACCAACATATAGACGCAACCCCGCGCGACTGACTAGGCGATCGCCGCTCAGACAAATCTTTGCTGTGGGTTGTTGCGAGATTACTGCACTTGTGGGTCGCGAGCGCAGAGATCAGTTCAGGTAAGGCGAGTTGCCGCCACGCGGGTTGATTCCGCTGTCGAAGAAGAAGCCGCTGTCGAACGGACCTCCCTGCGTCGGCTGGTTGTAGAAATAGGGGTTGCCACCGCCGTATACGGCGCGGCCATCGCCGTACGTGTTGATGCTGTCCGAAGCAGCATACGCATAGCCACCACGACGGAGCACGAAGCCGCGAACTTGCGGACCACGACGATACGAGTGCGACCAACGGTGTTCTACGCTGCCGGCATGGGCGTGTGATTTATAGACCTTTGACTTGTGGCCAGCAGCAGCTGGCGCCGTCGTCAGAAGGGTGGCCGCGGCGGCCAGAACGGTCAATGTCACAATCCGCAGCATGGCGCTATCCTCGTTCGATCCAACATGAGCTGGCGTCAGCATAGCGCGAAAAATGAATAATATCCTCAATACTTCGAGATTTGCCTAATCGCTGCCAAGCGACTGTCGCTCTGTTACCACTGATGCCGTCGCTGACGAAAATCGTGCCAGCTACGGCAGCTGGCACGATTTCGCGCAATCGATGATTACTTGCAGGCCCGCTGACGCGACGTACAATTCGCGACGACGAGCGCCATCTCGCACTTGGTAACAACCTTGCCCTTGGCCTTCGCGCCCATGCCGGAGATCGAAGTGTTCAGCGCGATACCGGCTAGATTTTTCGCGATCTCAGGTGTGATTCCAGTCCCTTGCCCACCGGCCAAGACGCACGTCGCGGCCGATGCGTGCATCGTACCTGCAGCAACGAAAGCTGCGGTGATAACTACCTGGAGCAGAACTGTTTTCAGCTTCATCTCGATCTCCCGTTAGTGGCTTCAAAAAAGCACTAGATTTTGCAGATGGTCGCTTGTGCAACGCAGGTCACACCCAAGCCAGAACCCTTTGTGCAGCGGTATTTTGCGGGTGTGATCTTATAGCCTGGGGTCGTCTTGTTCGACATCCAGGAAGCCCAGGCGCTCCAATCGAACGACTGCAGGATGGCTTCGTAAGCCTGAAACTTGGCGCCTTCTTCCCCGGTGTTCGTTCCTTCAGCAGCCTTGTTGAAACAGTTCGATTTACCCTTGCCTTGAGCCATCGCGGGAGCGCTGGCGAGCAGGCCTGCAGCGATGAGGGAGATGGCGGTGAGTGTTCGTTTGCCGGCGCGCATTGAGTTGTCTCCTGGAGGCGTGGGAAGTCGTCACGCGTGATCTTGATTAACCAAGAAAACGTTGCCCTCCGGGCGGTGCGCTGTCGAGCGGCTGGCGCGGTTTTCGCCTGCTGCGTGGCCGTACGGCCATAGCTCAATCGGCTTGCTCAAGAGGTTGCGTCGCCAGCATGTCGAGCCGGTAGCCGGCTCCTTCGGCTTGACCCAGCCGGTCGACGAGGGTCGGCAGTATCTCGCGCAACTGCTCCATAAGGTGCCACGGCGGATTGACGATGGCCAAGCCGCAACCGTTCAGCTTTTCGGGATGGCGCGGCGCGCGTAACATCAATTCAGCGACGAGACACGGGCGCGAAATCGTTTCGCTGACCGCGCGGTGAAAGCGCTGCACGATCTTGGGATCCTTAATCGGATACCACATAAGATAGATGCCGGTTTCGAACCGGCGGATTGCTTCGGCCAATCCGGCTGTGAGGCGGATAAGCTCGCCAGGCTCCTCAAAGGGCGGATCGATGAGTACGACGCCGCGCTTTTCCTTCGGCGGAAGCAGTGATTTCAGCGCGATCCAGCCGTCTAGGCCGAGCACTTTGACCTGACGATCTTTGGCGAACAGCTCTTCCAGCCGGGCGCGGTCGTCGGGATGCAACTCGTTGACGACGAGCTGATCGCCGCGCCGCAAAAGACGCCGGGCAATCAGCGGGCTGCCAGGGTAGCGTGTAATCTGCTTGCCAGCGGCTTCATTCTCGGCAGCGATGATGTCGGTATAAGGCGCGAGAACAGCGGCCACATGCCCGGGAAGCGGGGGAACGTCCGGACCGATCAACCGGTCGATACCTTGCCGCCACTCGCCGGTCTTTTCAGCCGGACCATGATTGAGTGCATACAGTCCGACGCCGGCGTGCGTGTCGATCACGCGGAACGGCGTGTCTTTCAGCTTTAGCCGCTCGATCACGAGGGCCAAGACCACGTGCTTCAAAACGTCGGCGAAATTGCCCGCGTGGTAGACGTGGCGATAGTTCATGATTGGCGCGGTTCCATGATTGGGTCAGGAGCATAATAGCATCTATTGCCCGACGCTGGCCTGCGAAGTCGAAAATCCGCTTGCCAGCAGCAGCTGTCGCACACAAGACCTCGAGTACGGTTGGTTCTCAGCCAGGAAAAACGACATGGTATCGGATACCGTTGCTGTTGGCCGCGAGGCCAACACTCACGACGTTGCCGCGGCGTCGGCGCGCGCGCTGGCCGGCTGGGTGATGTTCGAGTGGGCGACGCAGCCGTTCTACACGCTGATTATCACCTTCCTGTTCGGGCCTTACTTCGTCAACGTAGTCGTCGGCGACAAGGCTTACGGCCAGGCGTTATGGGGCTATGCAGCAGCGGCTGCGGGCGTACTCATCGCGGTGGGCAGCCCGCTGTTGGGTGCGGTTGCCGATGTAAAAGGCCGCCGTAAGCCGTGGCTTGCCGTTTTCGTCCTGATTTTGTGCGTTTGCATGAGCGCGCTGTGGTTTGCAACGCCAGGACTAAAGGGTCAAAACTTGTGGCTGGTGCTGTTCGCCTTCGTCATCGCCAGTGCCGTGGCTGAGTTCGCCGTCGTGTTCTTCAACGCGATGATGCCGACGCTGGTGCCGCGTGACAAGATCGGCAAGCTGTCCGGCACCGGGTGGGCAATGGGTTATGTCGGTGGCCTCGTCGCGCTGATTTTCATGGCAGGCTTCGTTGCCGCCGACCCAGGTACCGGCAAGACGCTGCTCGGCCTCGACCCGGTGATGAAGCTCAACGCCGCCATGCACGAAGGCGACCGGCTGGTCGGCCCGTTCTCGGCGCTGTGGTTGCTGGTGTTCTGCCTGCCGCTTTTTCTCTTCACGCCCGACGCGCCGCGTCACGAAACGAACGGCAGCGTCGGCGATGGCCTGCGCTCGTTCTGGAGCACCGTGAAGGGGCTGCCATCGCACCCCGAGATCCTGACGTTCTTGATCGCCCGCATGATTTTCAGCGACGGGCTGACTGCGATCTTCGTGTTTGGCGGTATTTACGGTTCGGCCGTGTTCGATTGGGGCCTGCGTGAACAAGGCATGTTCGGCATTATCGTGGTTCTTGCCGGTGCGATCGGAGCGTTCTTGGGGGGCTTCCTCGATGATAAGATTGGTTCGAAACGCGTCATCGTCGGTGCGCTCGTGGTGATCATCATCGGCGCGATCGGCATTCTGTCGGTCGATAAAACGCACATCCTGTTCACCCAGGTGGTACCGGAAAAAATTCCGGGTAGCGCCCCGTTCTCCAGCAAGGGCGAGCAGGTGTTCTTGATGTTCGCGATATTGATCGGTCTCGTTGCAGCGCCGGTGCAGGCGTCGAGCCGCAGCCTCATCGCCAGATTGGCGCCGGTCGATCGCGTCACGCAGTTTTTCGGTTTATTCGCGTTTTCTGGAAAGGCGACTGCATTTGCAGCGCCGCTGGCGGTTGGTTTCTTCACAAACTGGTTCGGCGATCAGCGCATCGGCATGGCGGCGATTCTTGCGTTTTTGGTAGTGGGTCTAATTCTGATGCTCAAGGTTCGCGTGCACAAAACATAGATATCCCGCGCCGGTAAGCTTGTGCGGCTTGTTCGGTTGACCGTCTTTCGCAGGTGCGGCATTACGCATGGATGGCAGCTGGGCCCGACATCACTGAGCACCTCGCCGATACGAACGCGCTCCCCGAGCTAAGCGTTGTCGCGCTCGATGCTTGCGTGCCTCGTATCGAGCCGATGCCGCTTGTCAAAAACAGTGGCCCCTGGCGCTGGAGTCTGGCGGCGGCAGTCTTGCTTCATGCGGGCGTCTGCGCGGCGTTCACCTACCCATCCCCTGATATGACTTTAGGCGGCGGTGGTACGGAACTCGATTCGATCAGTGTCGACGTCGTCGCCGCATCGGCACTCGATGTTATCGCGTCGGCGCGGGCGACAGCAGCAGCGTCGCAGACCGACCAGCGGCTGGCTGATCGAGTGGGCAGCGAGAACGAGCGCGCGGCAGCGGTTAGTAGGCCCGGCCAGAAACCGGATCAAGCACCGGAGACGCCCGCGAAAGCCGAGGTTGCGGATCTTGTCATACCGGATCTGCTGATCAAACCCGAGCCGCTGATGTCTGATCAACCATCGATCGTGATTGCGGCGGCTAAGGCCGAGGAGCCGGTGGAGGCTCCCAAAAAGCCGGATGAAACGAAGATCAGACAGCAGCACGTGGCCTCGACCCCAAGTGCCGCGGTCGACGATGCGATGGCTGAACAGATTGGTGGCGTGTCACAACGAGGTGTTTCGGCGGTTGAAATCGCAACGCAATCGGCAGCGGTTGCACGGGCTGGTGAGATCGCGGCCTACGCTCGCCAGGTTCAGTTTGCGGTGGCAAAAAACCCGCCGAAGCCTACGCCGGGCGCCCGAAGCCGTGGGGAGGTTGTGATTGCGTTCGCCCTCGGACCAGACGGCTCACTTGCTTATGCCCGCATTCATTCTTCGAGCGGGAAATCGCGTTTGGATGAAGCGGCTTTGAGAGCCGTTCGTGGCGCCCAGTTTCCGCCGCCGCCTGCAGGATCGCAGACTTCTCAGTTGACCTACAAATTCCCGGTGAGATTCCTATGAAAGGTGCTGTCGATGGCGGGCTGGAATCAATGCATGATCGCGGCGCGACCTTGAAGAATTTTGGCATGGAACCGCTTGCCCGCTCTCTCGACGCCATCAAGTCACGTTACGATGTGATCGTCATCGGCTCGGGATACGGTGGCGGCGTCTCGGCTTCGCGCCTTTCACGCGCCGGTAAAAAGGTTGCGGTACTCGAACGCGGCCGCGAATTTCCAACCGGCACGTTCCCGTCGAAATTTCCCGAGTTGCGCGGCGAAATGCAGGTGACGGGCAAGCGTTTCCGTACCGGACGTGAGACCGCCCTCTATGACGTGCGCCTGGGCGATGACATGCACGTCCTCGTCGGTTGCGGCTTGGGCGGTGGCTCGCTCGTCAATGCCGGCGTGTCGCTGCGCCCCAACGCACGCGTTTTTTCTGATCCAGTTTGGCCTGGCTCGATCATGCAAGACGGATTGCTGGACGAAGGCTTCCGCCGCGCTGAACGATGGCTGCGGCCCGCGCGTGATCCGAACGCATCCACGCATACGAAATTTCAAGCGCTCGCCAAGGCCGGCGAAGCACTTGGTGTCGAACCCGTCGCGCCGCGCGTCGCGGTTAGCTTCGAAGATACCGTCAATCCCGCTGGCGTTCGTCAACCAGCCTGCACGCGCTGCGGCGATTGCTGCGGTGGCTGTAACGTTGGCGCCAAGAACACCGTCGCGCTCACCTATTTGCCGGATGCGCGCAATCACGGTGCGGAAATCTTTACGCTCGCAAAGGTCAGGCACATAAGCCGCGCCACCGATGGTTCCTGGCTGGTGCACGTATCGCAGACCGGCACCGCGGCCGCCGATCTCGTCGTTGGCGCAGACATGGTCATCCTATCGGCCGGGACGCTGGGTACGACGGAAATATTGCTGCGCTCGCGGGACCTGGGATTGAGCTTGCCGGACAAGCTTGGTCAGCGCTTCTCTGCCAACGGCGACATCATCGCTTTCGGCTATGGCGCAAAAATCCCCGTCAACGGCATCGGTGTCGGATTTCCGGCCAGACTCGATATGGCACCGATCGGGGCCAGCGTGTCGGGACAGCTCGAGATCCGCGACGCGCATGATCTTTCGCTAGAGCTTTGCATCCAGGAAGGCGTGGTGCCGTCGGCGTTGGCATCCGCACTTCCGGTAATGTTTCTGCCGAACGGCCGACTGCTAGGTGCGCTTCAGAGCCTCGTGTCGGGCGTGTACAAGGGCCCGTTCGCCAGCTTGCAGACGTTTTTTGCCGTCAGTCACGACTCGGCCTCCGGCCGCTTCGCGCTCGATGGCGACCGATTGGCGCTAAGTTGGCCGAACGCCAAGGATGAACCGGTCTACAAGCGCCTCGACGAATTGCTCGATAGGCTGGTGACCAGCGTCGGCGGCTCCTACGTCAAGAACCCGCTGGCCGGCACCGTAATGGGGCATCAACCGGCAACAGCGCATCCGCTGGGCGGCGTAGGCATGGGACGCGAAGCGGCCGATGGTGTCGTGAGCCATAAGGGCGAGGTGTTTTCGAAGTTGGGCGCGACCGCCGTGCACAAGGGCCTTTACGTCGTCGATGGATCGATCATCCCGCGCTCGCTCGGCGTCAATCCGCTGCTGACGATCACCGCGTTGGCCGAACGAACGATGCTGCATCTAGCGCAGGACAACGGATGGAATATCGGTAGCTGACGCCTACGGCAGCGGCAGCGTTTCATGCTCTTTCACGGTCTTGCCGGTATCAGCGTACACCTCGATCAGCTTGACGCGATAGCCCCACAGATGAGCGACGTGCTGCAGCGTGCGCTCGCACGTGTCCTGATCGAGGGGGATATTGTTACGCACGCGATGCTGCAATGTCAGCCGGCGTCCGCCCGATAGATCGGCATTCACCACCTGGATGTCCGGATCACGCGCCGAGGTATCGTATTGTGCGGCCAGCATCTTGCGCACGTTGCGATAGCCCTTCTCGTTGTGAATAGCCTTCACCTCGACGACGGGAAATGCGGAGTTGTCGTGCAGCGCGAAAAAGCGGAAATCACGCATGAGTTTCGGCGACAGATATTGCAGGATGAAACTGTCATCGCGGAAGTTCGCCCAAGCGTCCTTCAGCGTGCCGAGCGTATCGTTGTTGCCAGCGAAATCGGGGAACCACTCGTGGTCTTCCTGCGTCGGCTCCTCGCACATGCGCTTGATGTCCTGCATCATCGCAAAGCCGAGCGCGTACGGATTCATGCCGTTATAGAACTTGTCCTCGAACCGCGGCTGGAACACCACGGATGAATGCGAGTGCATGAACTCGAGCATCGAGCCTTCGGTCAGTAGGCCGCGATCGTACATGCGGTTCATGATCTCATAGTGCACCCAGGTGGCGCAGCCTTCGTTCATGACCTTGGTTTGCCGCTGCGGATAGAAATATTGCGCCAGCATGCGGACGATGCGAAGCAATTCCCGCTGCCAATCTTCCAGTTTCGGTGCGTGCTTTTCCAGGAAGTAGAGCAGGTTCTCTTGCGGCAGTCCGAGCGTCTCGCTTTCCTGTGCGGAAGCCTTGCTGTCGGCATCCGGTTGCAGCTTCGGCAACGCCGACCGCGGCACAGTGCGCCAGATCTCGTTGTAGGTCGCTTCTTCGTGCTCGCGCCGTTTAGTTACTTTATCACGTTGCTGTGATGCCGAAGAGCGCTTGGCTGGATGGCGGCTGATGCCTTGGTTCATCAGCGCGTGTGCGCTGTCCAGCACCGCCTCGACCGCTTCGACGCCATATTTCTCCTCGCACTCGGCCACGTATTCCTTGGCGAATGCAAGATAATCCAGGATCGAAGTAGCGTCGGTCCATTGCTTGAACAGGTAGTTGTTCTTGAAGAAGTGGTTATGCCCCATCGCGGCGTGCGCCATGACGAGTGTCTGCATCGTCATGGTGTTTTCTTCCATGATGTAGTTGATGCAGGGATTGGAGTTGATCACGAGTTCGTAGGCCAGCGCCCGGCCGCCTTTGCGATACATGCCCTCTTCGCGCGCGAAATGCTTTCCGAACGACCAGTGCCGGTACATGTTCGGCATGCCGATCGATGCGTACGCATCCAGCATCTGCTCGGCCGTGATGACCTCGATCTGATTCGGGTAGATGTCGAGACCCATTTCTCCGACACCAATTTGCTCGATTGCGTCGTAGGTCTTTTTGACAAGTTCGAAATCCCATTCGGCGCCCTTGAACAGGGACTCGACGCCCGGTTCGATATTGCGAAATGGAGCGTTCATGGACGTGCTCCCTGGTCACGCATGTCGGACGTAGCGAAAAGCTCGCGGAACACGGGATAGATGTCGGATGGTGAAGAGGCGCGACGCATCGCAAAGTGATCGTTGCGCTCGGCGATTTCCTCAT
>JANOOW010000515.1:0-6434 GCA_031421555.1 Hyphomicrobiaceae bacterium
CAGTTTCAGGTGATCATGAAGCCGTCGCCGCCGGACCTTCAGGATCTCTATCTGAAGAGTTTGGCGGCGATCGGCCTCGACCCGTTGGTGCATGACATCCGCTTCGTCGAGGATGACTGGGAAAGCCCGTCGCTCGGCGCATGGGGCTTGGGCTGGGAGGTATGGTGCGACGGCATGGAGGTGTCGCAGTTCACCTACTTCCAGCAGGTCGGCGGCTTCGACTGCAATCCGGTGTCGGGCGAGTTGACCTACGGTCTCGAGCGCCTCGCCATGTACGTGCAGGGGGTCGACCGGGTGTATGATCTTTCCTTCAACGGCCGCAACGACGAACGCCGTCTCACCTACGGCGACGTGTTCCTGCAGGCCGAGCAGGAGTACTCGCGCCACAACTTCGAGCACGCCGATACCGGCCTGCTGCTGCAGCACTTCAAGGACGCCGAGGCGGAGTGCAAGGCGCTACTGGAGAAGGGTCAACGCGAGGGGCGCCACGAGATGGCGCTGCCCGCCTACGATCAGTGCATCAAGGCGTCGCACCGGTTCAATCTGCTCGATGCCCGCGGTGTGATTTCGGTCACCGAACGGCAGAGCTATATTTTGCGCGTGCGCGACCTCGCCAAAGCCTGCTGCGCCGCATGGCTGCAAACCGACGGCGGCGGGGTAGGCTTGGCCGGTTCGCGCCCCGCTTGACCCCAAAAAGCAGCTCGTCACGTCAGCAACTGTTCCGCCAACTGGGTCAGCATTATTCCACTGCGGCGACGGCCCTGGCGGCGTCGACGATGCCGGCGCCAAGGCCACGTTTCGAAGCCGTGCGATCTGGATCGCGCGCGGTGCTGCTGAGGATCGCCCGCACGGCCTCGGCCGTGAGGTTTGGTTTGCGCTCGAGCATCAGCGCTATGATGCCAGACACGTGCGCCGCCGCCAGCGATGTGCCGGACGACATGTCATAGGCAGCTTTCGGTGCTGGCGTGAGGATGTCGACGCCGGGCGCTGCCACCGCGACGTAAGTGCCGCGATTGGCTTTGTTGTAGACCTGGTCATCGCTGTCGGATGCGGTCACGGCGATTACCCGGTCGAAAGCCGCAGGATATGCCGATGAAGCGGAAGGGCCGCCGTTGCCGGCCGCGGCGACCATGATCAACCCGCGCTCTTGCGCTGCCTCGATCGCCGCCTGCAACAAGGGATCTTTCGGACCGGCAAAACTCATGTTGACGACGCGCGCCGCGTTGGCTGCAGCCCAATCGAGTCCCTTGATCAGCGTCAAAGTGGTCGCTTCCGCTTTGCGCCCAACGCCCGCCAAGCCGCCACCGCTGGAGAACGAGCGTATCGCCAGCACGTGAGCGTTCGGTGCCATGCCGCGCATCTGTTGGCGAGCAGCGACGATGCCGGCGATCGCGGTGCCGTGCGCCTCGACTTCAACTGGGCCTTCGCCGATCGCATCGAAACTTTCAGCGACCGCTCCGGCAAGTTCGGGATGCGCGCCGTCCATGCCGGTGTCGATGACAGCAACGCGCACGTCGCGGCCGAGCGAGGTGCGATGGGCCTCGTTCAGGCGTACTTTCTCCGTCGCGTATTGCGGTAAGGGCGCAGTCGAGGGCCCGAGGCTCGCAGGCGTCGCACTTTGGCTCGCTTCGAATACGAAGTTGGGCTGGATCGCCAGAATGCGGGGATCGGTGCCGACAGCCTGGATCACCGCCGCGATCACCTGCTCGCGCTGACGGTTGTCGGGGATGCGCAGCCGCACGATCTTCGCGCCCAACAGTGACGAGCGGTATTGCACCTCGACATTGAGCGTCAGCCCCTGCCCGAGAACGATGGTGTCGCCATCGCTCAAGGTTTCGTCGACGGCCATGATGATCTCGGCTTCGCGCGAGCGTGTAAGGTCTGGTGCTGGCGGCAACGCCAGAGGTGCGCGCCGCGGACGCGGAACGAACTGCGGCGGTAGCGGCGGCAAGTTCGGCCGGCGGGGTCCGATGTTCGGCGGCAGGAAAGTGCTCACCAACGGCGGTGGATTGATCCTCGGTGGCGTTGGCAAAACGATGATCGGCGGACGGCGCGGTGGCCGGGGCGTCGTTTCGCGCGGCGGCTGTTCACGCGGCGGCCGCGGGCGATTTGGTCGTTTCGGCGGCTGATCGCGCGGTGGCTTGGTTGTCGAAGGTGGCTTTGGTGGCTTTGGCGGTGGATCTTTTGGCGGTGCTTTCGGCGGCACCCTGATGCGCTGGCTTCGCGTTGGAAATTGGCTGCGGCCCGTCTGGCTGGACTCTGCCTTACCGGCATTGCCGGGCGCGCTGACGCGCGTTGCCTTGTCGCTGGCTGTCCTCCCGGAATTTGATCCCGAATTGGAACTCCCGCCGCCGGATTTGTCGCCGCCACCGCGCCTTGCGACAGCCTCGCTCAGTGGCGCAAGTGCCATCGTAATCGCACTGATAATCACCACGGCCTGACGCAGCAAAAGCCACAGCCTTTTCATTGAGCGGGTCCAACAAATGAGAACACATCCGAGCGCGCTTTCGCCTTGGCGATCGCGCTGGCCGCATCGGCTTTTTCGGCTGCGATGCGCAGGCGATAGATGCCACCGGCCTTCGGCCCATCGATCACCGAAGCCCTCAATTCCATCAACGCACCGGTGAGAGTTCCGCTGGTCACGCCGGGCTGCAGAACGACCAGCGCCTGAACGCCGTCCGTTACCGTAGCCGGACCGCCCGACGCGGTTTGGTAGCCGCTGCCAGTGTCACGCTTCATCAGCAGGCCGATGGTGGCGGCTTGCGCGACGAGGATGAGGGCCGCCGCCGCCGCCGCAAAACCGATTGCTTTCGGCGAGAAACCGCTGATGAAGCCGGCTACCTTCTCCCACACCGATGCGGGGGACGGCACGGATAGGCTCCGGGTCCGGGGTGTATTGGCGACCGAGGCCATCAAGCGGTCGAGGTTGGCTGGACTAGGCACACCGATCATCTCGTTACTGGAAATCGCAGCGTCACGCTCCTCGCGCGCGAGCGCGACGTGGGCTGCAGCCTCGGGGTGCGTTTCGAGATAGCGGGTAACGCGGGCAGCGTCCGCGCGCGACAGAGTGCCGGCGACCAGCCACGGCAACATGGCTTCGATTTCTTCAGCATCGCTGAGCGGCCGGTTGTTCGGTTCGGACTTCATCACGGCCATCCTCGATCGACACCGGCTGCCAGCAGCAGCTCAGAGAGTTTCTTGCGGGCGTAAAACATGCGCGTCTTCACGGTTGCTTCGGGAACACTCATAATCTCCGCAACTTCCGCGACGCTACGCTCCTGATAGTAGACGAGATCCATCACCGCGCGATGATCCGCACTCAATCGATCGACGCACGCCCGGATCGTCTGCGCCTTGTCGAGCTTCTGCAAGCTCACCTCCGGCGTGTCGCTGTCGTCGGCGATCTGCTCGGATGCCTCCTGATCGACACCGGCGGTTTCACGCCGTTTGCGCAGCGTACTGATCGCCTTGTTGTGGGCGATCGACAACATCCACGTCATCGGCGCCGAGCGCGCTTCGTAGCGTGCCGCGTTCTGCCATACCGCAAGGTAGACCTCGTTCATCACTTCCTCCGCGATCGCTTCGTTGCGAAGCTGACGGACCAGATACCGGAACAGACGCATATGCGTCAGGCCGTACAAATGTCTGACTGCCTGACGATCGCCACCCGCAATCGCTGCGATCAGCTTTGCTTCGGCCCCCTCCGCATGTGCGTTGAGCCCGCCCGGGTGATCCATGTCTCGCATTGCTGTTACTGTCATCTGAGACGCGCCACCCGCGCGAAAGGTTCATGCCGCCGCTGAACGATCATAAGCTGGATTGTCGCAGCTATAACAGCGATATCATCCGGCTTGCAGCGCCGCCGCTTTGGACACGAAAAAGGGAGCCGCCAGGCTCCCTTGATGCAACACGATCGGTTTCGATCCTGTGTCTTTTATCACTCGGCCGACGATACCACCGGGCGGGCCGTGCGATAAGACGCCCGCGTCTGCGACGAGCGGCGAACCACCGGCTTCTCGACCTGGCCGTCGATGCTGGCGATCGCGCCGCCCTGGAACCGCTGCCACGTCACAGTGACCTTGGTGCCGACCGGCACGCGATCGTAGAGCTCGACGACGTCCTGATTGTACATGCGGATGCAACCCTTCGATACGGGCTGGCCGATGGTCCACGGCGCATCGGTACCGTGGATCCGGTACGCGCTCGAGCCAAGGTAGAGGCCGCGCACGCCGAGCGGATTCATCGGATGGCCACCGGGCACCCACATCGGCAGACGTGGATTTTCCGCGCGCATCGTAGGCGTCGGCGTCCATGACGGATTGACCCGCTTTTGTGTGATCGACATCACACCTTGCCAGCGGCTTTGCTCGCGCGGGATCGCGATCGGATAGCTCACCGCTTCGCCTGCACGCACCACGTGGTAGATCCGGCGATCGCCGAAGCTGACGACGAGTTGGCCGGGCTTGTAGCTCGGGCTGAACCGGACCGTCTCGCGGCCGCTGCCGCCGATGATGCTGCTCCCACCCCAATCCCAGCTCTGCGCCTGAGCCGCAGTGGTCAGGGCGGTGAAGCTGGAAAATGCTGCAACGGCGACGAATGCTCCGTTGCGGACAAGGTTTCGAAAGGTCATTGCGGGAGGCTCCTTGAAGGTCCTATGCGCGTGCCACGCACGCCGAGTGTCGTTGGGTGAGGGCATTCTGAACTGTCATAATGAATAGAAGGTATACAGGAGCACGGTTTTGCAGATAGCGCAGCAAGGCAACACCAGTGAAGTTTTCAAGCCTGCCGGAGAAATTGGCGGCGGATGTAGCTTCACGATTACGAGACGCCAAGATTGTTACAACAACAAGACCGTTGACAAGAAGGAGAAACAAACTTAGAACAAAGAATGAACAAAAACACAAGGCAGTTATAGTGTGAAGCATTTCTATCAGCCGTTTGTTCCTTCATCGAGCGATCAATCCCCTCCAACGGACGCTGGTCTGCCAGCGCGCCAGGAGGTCATCGAGACGTTGCGGGCTCATATCGGCCGTATCGAAGGCTCAGCGGTTTTTTCGCCAACTCCCCTGGAAGCAATGTCTTGGACGTTGGGTGTTCCAACCATCGACGAATTGATGGGGCCGGGTGGCCTCGATACGTCCGGCGTGCACGAGATCAGGTTCGATACCGGTCAGGATCTGTATGGCGCAGCAGCCGCGACCGCAGCGCGCCGGGTGTTTGCGCTACTGCTCGCCGTTCGCCGTCTGGCGGCCGTGAAGCGGGCCGGTCCAATTTTGTGGACCTTGCCGTTGAACGAAGTGCACGAAGCTGGAGCCCTCTACAGTCACGGGCTCTCGGCGATGGGCCTCGATGCTGACCGTTTAATCATCGTCACACCGCGCAAATCTCGCGACGTGTTGTGGGTTTTGGAGGAAGCATTGCGGTCCGGCGCGGTGTCGATGGTGGTGGGAGAAGTGGCCGCAACGAGCATGACTGCATCGCGTCGCCTATCGCTTGCCGCTGTCGAGGCGCGGTGTCCTTGCATTCTGGTTTCACCACCAGGAAGCATTCCAGCTGCAGCCGTCGCGACCCGTTGGCGTGTCGCACCCAGACCCAGCGGCGAGGATCCTTTCGACGCTGCAGCGCCCGGCCTGCGCCGCTTTGCAATTGCACTCGAACGCTGCCGGTCGCGCCCCATCGCGTCCGGAAACGCCGATTTTGTCGTGGAGTGGTTAGATGGTGCGCGTTGTTTCCGTTTGGTTGCCGCAGTTTCCGATCGAGCGGTTACGCCGCATATCCGAAAATTCGGGGCGTGGCAGACAGGCGTCCAGCGCCGTATCGCCTGATCGAGGGCGCGGGCAGCGCGTACCGTTCGCTCTCGTCGAGAGTGGCACGCACGGGATCGTCGTCACCGCCGTCAATGGTAGCGCTGCCACCTCGGGTGTGGCACCTGGGCAATCGCTTGCCGATGCGCGGGCAGCGTTGCCGTCGTTGCGTACCAAGACAGCTGAGCGGGAGCGGGATCGGGTGGCCCTGGAAGAGCTTGCCCGGTGGGCCGGCCGCTACGGTCCATCCCGCAACGTCGAAGCAGATGATGGATTCTGGATCGACGTATCCGGCGTTGCTCATCTGTTCGGCGGTGAGGCAGCGTTGCTGGCGGACCTGCGGCAACGCTTGTCGGCGGCGGGCTTCATGTGCCGGCTTGGGCTCGCCGACACAGGTGCTGCCGCTTCGGCCCTCGCGCGCTTTGGCCAAGATGCATCCAACATCACGATTGCAGCCGAAAATGACATGAAGAGCGCCTTGCAGGATCTGCCGGTCGAGGCTTTGCGTTTGACGGCGCAAACCGTGCTCCTGCTGAAACGTCTCGGGCTCTATCGCATCGGTCAACTTTATGGATTGCCGCGGGCTAGTCTTGCCCGCCGGTTCCGCGATGTGGGCGGCGGTCCTGGCGC
>JANOOW010000516.1:0-2227 GCA_031421555.1 Hyphomicrobiaceae bacterium
GACAGCGATACGGATGAACCCGTCGGCGACCTGCTCGGGCGAGCGCTTCTCGCCGGTGCCGGCGTTGACGCGTGCCGCCATCTCCTCGAAGGCGGCGCGCACGGCGGCTTCGTCAAGCGGCTGGTCGCGGTTCGGCCCGAAGATCTTGGGGAAGAGCGAGGCTTGGAGCTTGCCTACCATGACGTTGGCGTCGGCGACGGTGAGCGGGCCGCCGCGGCGATAGCATTTCGGGCCAGGGTTCGAGCCCGCACTTTCGGGGCCGGCACGGAAGCGGTTGCCGTCGTAGAACAGGATCGAGCCGCCGCCTGCTGCTACAGTATGGATGCGCATCATGGGCACGCGCATGCGTACGCCCGCGACCTCGGTTTCGAATGAGCGCTCGTAGTCGCCGGCAAAGTGCGAAACGTCCGTCGACGTGCCGCCCATGTCGAAGCCGATGACTTTGCCGAAGCCGGCAAGCTTCGCCGTCTCAGCCATGCCGACGATGCCGCCCGCTGGCCCCGACAAAATCGCGTCACGGCCAAGGAACAGGTCAGCCGAGGTTAGCCCGCCCGACGACGCCATGAACATGACTTTTACTGCATCCGGCGGCCGGCTCCCCGCGGGGGAGTCGCCGGATGCCAGAGAAGACCCGAGCCGGCCGCCGGGTGCGGTCCCGCCGAGCGCATTGGCAACCTTATCCACATAGCGCCGCAAGATCGGCGAGAGATAGGCGTCGGCGACCGTGGTGTCGCCGCGGCCGACGATCTTGATCAGAGGCGATACTTCGTGACTGGCCGCAACGTAGGTGAAGCCGAGTTTGCGGGCGATCGCGGCGGCGCGCTTCTCGTGTGCCGGATGCGCATAGGAATGCATGAACGCGAACGCAACCGACTTGATGTCGCCGGCCAGAGCCGCGCGCAGATCTTGCTCCAACGCAGCTTCATCCAGAGGCGCTTCGACGGTACCGTCGCTGCGCACGCGCTCGGTTGCCTCGATCACCCGCGTGTAGAGCATCTCCGGCTTGACGATCTCCTTGGCGAAGATGTCGGGGCGCGCTTGGTAGCCGATCTCCAGCTGATCCTTCAGCCCCTGCGTGATGACGAGCAAGGTGCGCTCGCCCTTTCGCTCCAGCAACGCGTTGGTGGCGACGGTGGTGCCCATCTTCACCGTTTCGATGAGGTGCGCCGGGATCGGCGCATCGGAAGCGACGCCGAGAAACTGCCGGATACCTTCGAGCGCTGCGTCGTCGTAAACGCCGGGGTTTTCCGACAGCACCTTGCGTGCAAGGATTTCCCCTTCCGGCGTGCGCGCAACGACATCCGTAAAAGTGCCACCGCGATCGATCCAGAAATTCCACTTGCCCGCGTGCTTGAGCGACTGCTGGGATGTCATGGCGTGATCCTCGCGGCTGAAAGAGTGGCAACGTCTGCCGGAAATTCGCTCATCGTGCAAAAAACGTCAACATTATATTGACAAATTATAGATGACGCGACACGCTGCCTGTACAGACATTCTCGCATGGCGGGAGGGACGATGGGCAGCGAGCGGCCGAAACGGTTTGATCAGGCGATGCCGAAGGGGGCGCGGCGGGCTGCCACCGGTTCCACGATCAACAGTAACGATGTCGGGCCAATCGTTTCATCTTCGCATCTTGCAGCTGGTGTGCTGCCGGGATTATCCGAGGTCGAATTCGGACTATCGCTCGCAGTCCACGCTTTTCATCGCTGGATGGTACGCTGCATGGCAGCCGCTGGCGTGCCGGATCTTTCGCCAATTGAAGTCCTGGTTTTGCACAGCGTGCGCCATCGGGAGCGTCCGAAAAAGCTTGCCGATCTGTGCCTCGTACTCGGTATCGAGGACACGCACGTCATCGCCTACGCGGTGAAAAAGCTGGTAGTGGCCGGGCTCGTCGCG
Source organism: Hyphomicrobiaceae bacterium (assembly GCA_031421555.1). Taxonomy (GTDB): domain Bacteria; phylum Pseudomonadota; class Alphaproteobacteria; order Rhizobiales; family Hyphomicrobiaceae; genus JAKFWF01. The sequence goes on from JANOOW010000516.1 coordinate 1,897, forward strand.
TCGACCAAATCCGGCAAGGAAAAACTGATCGCCGCAACCAAGGCCGGCACGGAAGCTTGCGACCGCTATCACGCCGTGCGCGAGCGGCTGTTGGCGCGGCCGGTCAAATCTGCCGGTCTGCCTGATCCGATGCTGTCTGAGCTGGGTTCGCTCTTGCGCGCGTTGTCCGGCCATTACGATCAGGCAGCGCGCGCGGCGGCAAGTCTGTGATTGGTTTTCCAGAGTCAGGCAAAGGCGAAAGTAAGCTGAACCGGAATTGCACTTTTACGCCGCTTCGGCTTTCTCTTCGCTTTCGGTTCGTCAGGCTCATTGCGCGGTAGTCCTGCACCCG
>JANOOW010000517.1:0-7048 GCA_031421555.1 Hyphomicrobiaceae bacterium
AGCAGCACGCCTCGGCAGACAAAACCTTTCTGTGCGACGTGCTCGACGCCGAGTGGTCCAAGTCCACTCGAGCTGATGCCTTTATCGCTCAGGAAGCGGCCATTGTAATAGTACATGCCCTTCGACGTCTTGACGCCGATGTGGCCAGGTCCGTCGAACTGGGTGCCGATCTGCCCCAGCTCGGTCGCGACGTACTCGTCGTTGTAGACCATCTGCTGACTGCCGAATGGCCCGCCGGTCGGCAACCCCGGGATCAGCAGTTTCCAGCTTCGTGTGCCGAATGCGGGTGCATCGCTGGAATAGACCTTGCCGAGCGTCGCAACCTTGCCTTGCTTGACGATGCCCAGTGCCTTCAGCACCATCTGCGGTGTCGTCCGGTTTGGCGCGCCGACCTTATCCTCTGCGCCCCATTCGGTGGGAGACCACTTGTCGGTGAGCGGCGCATCGTTGACGCCCTGCGCTTGGGCCAATGTGCTGGCGGCGGTAGCGCCAATCACGATCACGAAGGGAAGTAGCCTCATCGTTTCCTCCTGGTTTGCAACACACGAACGCCTCAGTAGCGCCCGGATTCTTGCCCGAACTGTGTCGAGACTTGTGCAAATCAGCGATGAAAACGCGCAGCTCCTCTGCGGCGGGTTGTGCGGTTATGTTAGCGGCAGGGGATGGTGAAGTCGACGTGGTAATGCTGGTCATGCCGCACCCAGGCCGGGCGATCCATGAAGGACATCCGCTGCGTGAGTGCCCGGCCCGATGCTGTCGCAAAAAGATGCTTTTGCAGCGACGGCTCGAAGATCACCCGATTGATCTTGATGCCGTGTTTGCGCGAAGCCTTATCCAATGCCACGAGATGCTGGGCGATCGCCTCGAAGTCTATGCGTACCCCGTTCGCACCGTAGCCCTCGTCGTCGAACTTCACGTTATAGCCGAGCTTGTTGAAGATCGACGCCGGTACTTGGACGCTCGCGCCGCGGTCCGTGCGTAACGGCACCATGAAGTCGGCCGAGGTGCCGTTAGTGTGCGAACGATGCGGCGGGAAGGCGCCGCCGAGCGGCCAACCAGCCTCGGCATAGACGTAGCGCTGATCGGTTGCGGTTCGCTCCAACTCTTTGTAGGCGTCGAGTGACGCGTCGCGGGCAAGCCCGTGCATGAAGGTCCGGCCGGCCATATAGCCCGCTAGATGATAAGCGCTGAAATTCGCGCCCGACAACGGCAAACGCTTGCCGTTCGAGAGATGTCCGCCGACGGCACCGCCAGAGCAGGCGCTGGGTTTGCCGTCATCGACGCCGAAGTAGGCAACGACGCCGGCAGCGCTGCCCGCCAGCACCAATCCAAAGAGGGCGACCCGTCCGAAAAACTTTGCGATGCCCACGTGGAACGTCCCTTGGCGTGTTTGGTGGTTGCGTTAACTCAAATCGAAGTTGGCGTCACGCGGCAACACTGAGGCGGCCACCGCCACGGTCCAGCCGGTGCAGGGTTGTTGCGCGCAAGACCCATGTTATGCTTGCCGTCATTGCGTAATTGGGGGATGCCGGCATGTGGAATTCACTTCGATCATCTCGATCGCCGAAGGCACTATTGCTTGCATTTTGCCTTGCCGTCTCTGCAGCATTCTCAAACGGGCAAGTGGCCGCCGAGAGCAAGTCCTTCACCGCGAGCGTCAAGGCGAACGATCGCCTCGCCAAGAAGATGAAGATCCCAATCTACTTCGCGCTACCGGCCAGCGCGCGGGCGCCCTTGCAGGAGACCTTCGACACCACCGACATCTTGGTCGACTTCAAGCATCCGGATGTAAAAAACTCCAATGGCGATATCGGCTTGCGCATCATCAATGCGAAGCGGACAGGCATGGCGCAGCGGCTGGCACGCAGTGGTTTGGTCCAGACCGGTGATCTGCTGCTGACGTTCCGGGCGGAATGGGGCGGAGCCGGAGCCTATCCGAATGTGCAGATGGGCATCAGCCATGCCGGCATCGCCTACGTCAAGGATGGCGTCGTGCACAACCTGGATAACCCGATGAACGAGGAGTACCTCGGATCGGGGATGCGCGCCGATCTGACCAGCGAGCATTATCGCACGCTCGACTACATCCATGTCATCCGCCCGCGCGCGTTGACCGCGACGCAGCGTGCAAATCTGCTGGCCTGGTCCACCCGGCTGAACAGTAGTGCGCGGCGTATCTATCCAAGCCAGATCAGCTTCAACGACGATTACAATGCGCCCAAGTTCAAACCCGGACAGCCGATCGACTTCGTCAAGCATCTGGGACAGATCGCGCTGGGCCAGAATCCACCGGGGAAAGTCGATATGTTTTGCTCCGAGTTCGCCTGGTCGGTGCTGGCGTTGCGCGATTGCGATCCCTCGGCAACCGGTGATGACTTCAAGAACGGTGGGATTCCCGCCTGCGTCAAGCCGATCATGGCGCCGATGGAGGCGACCGGTAACTATCTCGTCAAACGCAACCGTGCCTCGCAATCCGGGTTCGCCGATGGCCCGCTCATGGTCATCGATACCCTGAAACTGCCGAAGGCGGAGCAGACGGCGTTGCTGAAATCGGTGTTCGTTGCGGGCAACACCGCCAAGCTGTCGGCCGGCCACAAGAAAGTCGCCGAGCAGATGCAGCCGAAGTTCGCCAAGCTCGAGGATTACTATCTGGGGATCGAGGGCAACATGATGCAGAAGTTGAAGGCGCGCGTCACCAGCAGCGTGTTCAACCGCGCCATTCCCGAAAACTATTCCCCGACGTCGTACCTCATCAACACGCTGCTTCCCACCGACAACGTCAATCGCACGATGGACTACGTCGCGACGATCGTGATCGAATAACGGATGGATCGGAGGCACTTCCTGACCGGCGGCATCGCGATGCCGCTCGCGCTGGCGACCGGTGCCCGTGCGCAGCAACCGATCTTCATCGGCGATATGCACACCCACCTGTTCTTCTTCGGCCCGAAGTCTGCGGCATCGCGGCCTTTAGGCAAAGCGATGGTTGCCGGCGATGCGACCTTGGTCTCGTGGGCGCTTGTCGGCGATGTGCCGTGGTTGCGCCTCGCCAGGGGAGGTTTCAAGCAATCAGGAACGCCGCGGGCGAGCGAGCCGGTAACGTATTTCCGTCAGGAACTGGACCGTATCAAACGGCATGTCAAAGAGCAGGGTCTGAAGATCGTCTTCACGGCTGAAGACATCGGCCGGGCGTTGCGCGGCGAACGGCACGTGGTGTTGTCCGTCGAAGGTGCAACGTTCCTCGATGGCGGCATCGCGCAGCTGCAAGATGCGTACGATCTCGGCATCCGGCAAATCCAACTCGTGCATTATATCCGCAATGCACTCGGCGATTTCCAAACCGAACCGCCGGAGCACAACGGCTTGACGGAACTCGGCCGCCAAGTCGTGGCCGAGTGCAACCGGCTCGGCATCCTCGTCGATCTTGCCCATTGCACGCCAAAGGCGGTGGCCGACGCGCTGGCCGTCTCGACGGTGCCGGTCGTGTGGTCGCATAGTTCCGTCACACGCGTTGGCGCCCCGCACTGGCAAAGCCCCGTGTGGCAAGCCCGGCAGCTGACGATTGAAGGTGCGAAAGCGATCACCACTGCCGGTGGCGTGGTCGGCCTGTGGGCGCTCGGCACCGACGTCGGCGGGTCGGTGGAAAGCTATACGAGCCGCTTGATCGAGCTGGCCGGCTGGCTTGGCCACGACCACGTGGCGTTCGGCACCGACATGAATGCGCTGTCCAATCCCGCCATCGCGACGTTCGCCGATCTGCGGCGGGTGGTGCGTGCGCTCGAACAGCGTAAACTGCCCGGCGCGTCGATCCGCAAGCTTGCGATCGGGAATTATGCGGCCGTGCTACGTAAGGCGCTCGATGCACGGCGCGCCTGAGTTGTCCACTATGCACCGCCGGGCTCGCGGCTTGACCAGCAGCGTTGACGCCCGCAAGATTGTTTGTTCACGCAACATGCCTTGGGAGCTACAACCTGATGTTCGACTTTGATCGCGTTATCGAGCGGCGGGGCACACATTCCACCAAGTGGGATATGATCGCCAAGCTCTCCGGCATCGAAGCGCGGGATGCGATCCCGATGTGGGTTGCCGACATGGATTTCGCGGCACCCCCGGGTGTGACCGCAGCCCTCCTGGAGGAGGTCAACCGCGCTACGCACGGCTACTACGCCGACAACGGTACGTGGGCACAATCGGTGTGCGATTGGATGGGGCGGCGGCACGGCCTGAAGGTCGACCCAAGCTGGGTCAGCCAAACGCCCGGCATCGTCTCGGCGATGGGGCTCATTCTGCAGGCTGTGACCGCTCCTGGAGACGACGTCGTCGTATTCACGCCCGGCTATCACGCCTTCCGCAAGATCATCATCGCCAACGACCGGCGCATTCTCGACGCGAAGCTGGTCGAAGCCGATGGGCGTTACGTCATGGATCTAGATGCGCTGAAATCCCAGATCACGCCGAAGACGAAGATCGTGTTCTTCTGCAGCCCGCACAATCCCGGTGGCACCATCTGGTCGGCGCAGGAGATCCGAGCGCTGGCGGCATTCTGTATCGCGCAAGATCTGATCCTGGTGTCCGACGAGATCCATTGCGATTTGCTGTTGGATGGTGCCAAGCACACGCCGGCGCTGACCGCCGCGCCTGAAATCGCCGACCGGCTGATCACCTGCGTGGCCGCAACCAAAACGTTCAACCTCGCGGGCGCGCATGCCGGCGCGTGCATCACCACCAATCCCGCATTGAAGCGTCGGCTCGACGCGCGGATCGCCGCCTGCGGGCTCGCCTCCTACAACAGTTTCGGCATGATCGCGACGGAGGCAGGTTGGCGTACCGGCGACGCGTGGCTCGATGCGCTGCTGCCGTACTTGGCAAAAAATCGCGATACGTTCGACGCGCGGATCGAGGCTGCCATCCCCGGCGCGCGGTCCATGCGGCTCGCTTCTACCTACCTCGCATGGGTTGATTTCTCGAAATCCGGACTGCCGGCGAAGGAGGTCGCGGCCTGCGTCAGGGATCGCGCACGCATCTTCGCCAGCCCCGGCGAGCAATTCGGCCCCGGTGGTGAAACCTGGCTGCGCTTCAACATCGCCACGCCGCGTCCTATCCTCGATGAAGCTCTTGGACGATTGGAAGTTGCATTCAGGGATCTGCGCCGATGATCACGTGCCGGATACCGCCGGCAAACGGCAATGCAGCCCCGGGGTTCGAGCGATGAAGAAACCCGTGGTCGGCGTGATTGGCAACTCGCTGATGGTCGAGAACAGGTTCGCCGTGCAGATGACCGGTGAACGCAATCTGCGCGCGGTGGCCGAAGTATCGGGCGCGCTGCCGATGATCTTTGCAGGCGCGTCAGAAATCACCGATATTGAAGACTTGCTGCAGGTGGTAGACGGCATCCTGCTCACCGGCGCGCGTGCCAACGTTCATCCGACCCACTTCCGCACCGAGGCGCATCCCTCGTACGAGCCGTATGACGAGCGCCGCGACGAGATGGCCCTCGCGCTGATCGGGATCTGCGTTGCCCGTGGCATTCCGCTGTTCGGCATCTGCCGGGGCTTCCAGGAGATGAACGTCGCGTTCGGTGGGTCGCTGCATCCAGAAATCCGCGAGATTCCAGGCCGCATGAACCATCGCATGCCGCGGCTCGACACGGGCGAAGTCCATCCAGATCCAACGGTGGTGTTCGCCGAACGGCATGACGTCACGCTGGTGCGCGGCGGTCAGTTCGCGCGAATTTGTGGCTGCGACAAAATCCGGGTCAACTCGTTGCACGGCCAAGGCGTCCTCGAACCTGGCGCGCGCGTCGTCATCGAGGGCGTTGCCGAAGATGGCACGGTCGAGGCGATCAGGATTGCCGGCGCTGAAGGCTTTGCTCTCGGCGTGCAGTGGCATGCGGAATACGATTCACAGCGCAATGCCGTGAACCGGGCCTTGTTCGAAGAGTTCGGCGCGGCACTGGCTGCGTATAAGCGAACAAAAAAGACGTAATCGAAAAGAGACCCGGTACCGCAACGATCGGCCGTCATACTGAACCGCGCCGGCTTCCCCGGAGGCTGTTTCGTTTGAGTCAGCCGCGAGTGCGCCGGGGACAAATCGCCGGGACAACCCAAGCCGGAAACCACCTCAGTGCGACTGCAGATAAAGCGCCCGGTAGCCGCCGCGATCATCGCGCGCGAACAACTCCTTCACCTGTGGATGCTTGACCGGCGTGCCGGTATCGTCCGGCAATAAATTCTGCTCGGACACATAGGCGATGTAGGTCGTCTCCGAGTTCTCGGCGAACAGGTGGTAGAACGGCTGATCCTTGCGCGGCCGCATCTCTACCGGGATCGCCAGCCACCATTCCTCGGTATTGTTGAACACCGGGTCGATATCGAAAATCACCCCGCGAAATGCGAAGAAGCGATGGCGCACGACATTGCCGACGGCAAACTTCGCACTGCGCGTGCGCGGCTTGGTGGATTTTGATTTTCGTTTAGGCAGCATGAGTGGCACGCGGATTGGATGAAGTTGCGAACACGATATGAAGGCTTGAGGCATCAAAGTCCATATCTGAGCGCAGCATCGGAATCCTTCGATGCAACGAGGCGCGCCAGATCGACGATCACCTTGGCCTGTTTCCAGGTCGCGTCATCCTGCATTTTGCCGTCGATCATCACCGCGCCGGTGCCGTCGGGCATGGCCGCCAGGATCTTTTTCGCGAACGTGACCTCGCCAACATCCGGGCTGAACACGCGCTTGGCGATCTCGACTTGGCTCGGGTGTAGCGACCAGGCGCCAGCGCATCCCATCAGAAACGCGTTGCGGAACTGCGCTTCGCACGCTTCGCCGTCGGAGAAGTCGCCGAACGGGCCGTAGAACGCCTTGATGCCGCAGCGCTGGCAGGCATCGACCATGCGGGCGACGGTATAATGCCACAGGTCCTGCTGGTAGAACGCGCGCGCTTGGCCAGCTGCGCCGTCCGCGAGCACGCCGTACGATGGATGTCCGCCGCCGACGCGGGTCGTCTTCATGCCGCGTGATGCTGCGAGATCCGCCGGCCCCAGGCTCA
>JANOOW010000518.1:0-2208 GCA_031421555.1 Hyphomicrobiaceae bacterium
ACGCTACCTCGAAACTCTGGGACTGGCGATGGTACGCACACCCGTTGGCGATCGGTACGTCGTCGAGCACATGCGCAAGCATGGCTACAACGTCGGCGGCGAACAGTCGGGGCACATTGTACTGTCGGACTTCACGACCACCGGCGATGGTTTGATCTCGGCGTTGCAAGTGCTGGCGGTCGTCGTGTCCACGGGCAAGCCCGTCAGTGAGGTGTGTAACCGGTTCACACCGCTGCCGCAGATCCTGCAGAATGTCAGGTACTCCACGGGCAAGCCCCTCGATGATGCGCGCGTGAAAAAGGCGATCGACGCGGGCAAGGAGAAGCTCGGCAAGTCCGGCCGTCTTGTTATCCGCCCGTCCGGTACCGAGCAATTGATCCGCGTGATGGCCGAGGGTGACGATGAACGCCTGGTGTCCGGTGTCGTCGGCGATATCGCAGAAGCGGTTCGTTTGGCCGCCGCCTGAAAACATTAACAAACGGTTTCTAAAAAAACCCTGCCGATGATTTCGGCGGGGTTTTTCATTCCTCGCCGTAATGCTTCATCAGATACAAACAAATCCTGAATTAAGCGTCCCTTAAATCTTCTGACCGATAGTCCCGTATTGAGACAGTTTCAGCGTTCAAGTTCGGGTTCCGGCAAGCCAAGCTTCCGGTCAGACAGAGGAAGGGTATCAGATGATCTCGTTCGGCAGGACGTTGCTGCTAGGAGCCGCGCTCGCGATCGGCACCGTTACGGGGGCCGGTGCTGCCGACCTCGGCGGCCAGGGTGGCAGCCTCAAGGACTACGGCTATCAACCGCAAAAGGTAGCGTCGAACCCTTCGTTCTACTTGCGCCTCGACGGCGGCTTTGCCCGTCATGACCGGCCCTTCATGGTCGAAGATGGCGTTGCCGATCTAACCGAGACGTCGATGGACAAAGCTTGGACGCTCGGAGGCGGCGTCGGCTATTACTTCGCCCGCAACGTTCGTGGCGATCTGACCTATGATCATCGCTTCAAGTCGGACGTGTCCGGCTATCGCTACGACTTTGCACAGACCCAGTTACCCGGCGCCGACTGCCACGCCGGTGAGGCCCCGGCCACCGCACAGACGTCGTGCTACGGCACGCGCGCATTCGGCCTCAAAAGCGATGTGTTCCTCGCCAACATGTACTTCGACTTCGATTGCCGCTGCCACATTACGCCCTATCTCGGCGTCGGCCTCGGCTTCGCGCGTCATCAGACCACTGCTGGCACGGTTACGAACGACCAAGGCATAACTGGCGACATCGGCAGCGCCACAAAGACCAGCGCCGCCGCAGCCGTGATGGCCGGCTTCTCGATGCAGGTTCGCGATCGCTTGGCGCTCGATGCCGGCTACCGCTTCTTGTACCTTGGCGATTCCGCGACCGGCGCCGTTAAGGATCGGGGCACCAACGTCACGATCGCGCCGGAGACGACCGTCGAGGGCATCCACGCCCACGAGTTCCGGGTCGGCCTGCGCTACGACATCCGCTGAACTGTAGAGCCTCGGGCTCTCGAACACGAAACCGGCCTACGAAAGGCCGGTTTCAATCAAAAGTCTCCTTCGTCGAGCTTCCTTGTTTGCGTCGCGTGAAGTGTACCGAATTTTTGAATCATCCGGGCTACCGCGTAACTGGACAAAGTAAGCATTCGAGGCCTGTCGCCATTCATTGGCGCGCCTCCTTCGAGGGATCGATCCAACATGAACCGTCGCATTCTATCTTCATCAGCAGCGCTGATCGGCATGGCGCTCATGCACTCGCCAGCAATCGCAGGTGATTGGAACAATGGTGCCGGGTCGTTGAAAGATCGCGGCGGTGCAGCTGTCCCGGTGCCGGCTCCAGTGCAGGTTCCCGACAACGGAAACGCCGCCGGTTGGTACATTCGTGGTACCATCGGCTATACCATAAAAGCCACCGGCAATATTAACTCGACCGGCACGGATGTGGGCGTCTACCCGACATTCGACGAGATGAACGGACCAATACTTGGCGGTCTAGGCTTTGGCCGCTATATCGATAAAAACTTTCGTTGGGATTTGACTACGGAGTTTCGCAGGTCAGAGAAAATAAATCGCACGAACACGAGAGCCTATACCGCAACTCAGACGAAGGAGTCGGAGGGCATTGGCATAATTGGCCTCGATCCTTTGGGTGCGGTAATTACGCTTAATGCGCGCAGCTTCGACGTGAGCACCTTCGGCC
>JANOOW010000519.1:0-2920 GCA_031421555.1 Hyphomicrobiaceae bacterium
CGCCTGCCGCCTTTGGCTTTGGTCTTGTATCCCTCGGCGCTGCCGGCATGATCGGGATCGATCACGGCGACATCGGCATTCGAGCGTTTGGTCGAGCCCATGTCGCCGGTCAACTGATATGACCAACTTTTGGCATTGCGAACGGAATCGCGATCGGCGAGTGCCGGAGCGGTTACTGCGAACGTCAGACAGAAACCTGCAGCAAAAAGCGCACCGAAGCGGTGCTCAGGAGAGAAACTCATTTTAAATCCTTTTCTCTAACGCAAGCGATCATGCGACGTTCTGCTGTGTGCAGATCGCAACCCGGCATACTGGGCACGCCGCCCGACAAGTTCAGTGCCCAAGCCATGAGCGGTAGACCGCGAGAGGCATGGGCAACATTGGTTAATGAAGCCAGCCATAGAAACGAGCATGGTTAACAGCGCACGGCAGCGATCCGGTTGTTGGCTTGCTCCGGCACGATCGCTACAGCATAGTGCCGTGATACTCACGTCGCGCTTGAGCGGGCGGAGGGGGATATCCGAGGAGCGCCAGACATAAATCGCCGGAAACTGCTGACGACCACCGCCGCCATCGCTGTTGCCGCGCCGGCCCTGTTGCGGGTGACACGCGCAAACGCCGCCGAGTTCACGTTCAAGTACGCCAATAACTCGCCGGTCACGCACCCGCTGGTGATCCGCGCTGGCGAAGCGTTGGAAAAAATCAAGAAAGAGACCGACGGTAAGGTCGATATCCAGATGTTTCCCAACAATCAGTTGGGCTCGGACACCGATATGCTCAGCCAGCTGCGCTCAGGCGCGATCGAGTTCTTCACGCTGTCGGGCCTGATTCTCGCGACGCTCGTCCCCGCGGCGTCGATCAACGGCGTCGGTTTCGCCTGGTCGGGTTACGACAAAGTGTGGCCTGCGATGGACGGTGAGCTTGGCGCTCATGTGCGCGCGCAGATCGCCAAGTCCGGCCTCGTCGCGATGGATCAGATGTGGGACAACGGCTACCGGCAGATGACGTCGAGCATCAAGCCGATCAACAGCCCGGACGACCTCAAGGGCTTCAAGATCCGTGTCCCACCGTCGCCGCTGTGGACATCGATGTTCAAGGCCTTCGACGCGTCGCCGGCCAGCATCAACTTCTCGGAAGTCTATTCGGCATTGCAGACGAAGGTGGTTGAGGGTCAGGAAAACCCGCTCGCGATCATCAATGCGGCCAAGCTCTACGAGGTGCAGAAGTACCTCTCCAAGACCAACCACATGTGGGACGGCTTCTGGTTCCTGGCCAACGCCAAGGCATGGAATGCCATCCCAGAAAACCTGCGCGCTATCATTTCCAAGAACCTCAACGAGGCCGCCAAAAAGCAGCGCGAAGACATTTTCGCCCTGAACACCACGTTGGAAAAAGAGCTATCGGGCAAGGGGCTGGCGTTCAACGAGGTCAATCAGGCGCCGTTCCGCGACAAGCTCTCGGCGGCTGGCTTCTACAAGGAATGGAAGGTCAAGTACGGCGACGAGCCCTGGGCCCTGCTCGAAAAATACGCCGGCAAGATCAGCTGAAGCTCTGTAGCCCGTAGGGTGCAATAGGCACTTGCCGTATTGCACCACTTTGGCCACCGCACGAGTGGCGCGGCGCAATACGCTTCGCTATTGCACCCTACGAATTTATGAAATTTCGCCGCCCTCGCTCCGCTCTGTCCTTCCCCCGAAACGGAATTAAGGGAGGAATAGCGCTGAACATCACCGCGCCCGAGGGGCACCAAATGCACGTCGATACTGCCAACACGATTGAGACCGCGCCACGCACCACTGCTGCACGCATCGAACATGCGATCGGGAAGTTTGCCGAGGTCGCGGCGGGCATCCTGGTCCTGTTCGAAACGCTGATCCTGTTTGCCGGCGTGGTGTCGCGCTACGTGTTCCGCCAGCCTTTCACGTGGTCGGACGAGTTGGCATCGATCCTGTTTCTGTGGCTCGCGATGTTCGGCGCTGTCGTCGCCTACCGCCGCACCGAGCACATGCGCATGTCCGCCCTGGTCGACGGCGCTGGACCGCGCATGAAGGCGGTGCTCAACGCGCTGGCGCTGGTAGCCGGTTTGGCGTTCCTCGGCCTCATCATGTATCCGGCGCTCGAATACGCCATCGACGAGATCATGATCGTGACGCCGGCGCTGGAAATTCCGAACGTGTGGCGGGCGGCGGCGTTGCCGGTCGGCCTGGGGCTGATGATCGTTCTAGGCGTTTTGCGGATCGGCCGGTCTGCGCCGTTGCGCGATTGTGCGATGGCCGCGGCGGTCGTCATCGGGCTCGGTGTCGCGCTTTACCTTGCCAAGCCGATGCTGATGGCGATGGGCAACTACCGCCTCATCGTGTTTTTCGTTTTTCTGACCGGCGGCGCGGTGCTCGCCGGCGTGCCGATCGCATTCGCCTTCGGGCTGGGCACCTTCGCGCATCTGGCGCTGACCACGCGCTCGCCACTGACCATCGTCGTCAGCCGCATGGATGAGGGCATGAGCCACATCATCCTGCTGTCGGTGCCGTTGTTCGTGTTTCTGGGACTGCTGATCGAGATCACGGGTCTAGCGCGCGGCATGGTCGACTTTCTCGCGAGTTTGATCGGTCATCTGCGCGGCGGGCTACGCTATGTGCTGCTCGGTGCAATGTATCTCGTCTCGGGCATCTCGGGCTCGAAAGCCGCCGACATGGCAGCCGTAGCACCCGTACTGTTTCCGGAAATGAAGAAGCGTGGCGCCAAGGGCGGTGATCTCGTCGCGCTGCTGTCGGCGTCGGGTGCGATGTCGGAGACGATCCCGCCGTCGCTGGTCCTGATCACCATCGGTTCGGTGTGCAACGTGTCGATCGCGGCGCTTTTCACCGGCGGCCTGCTGCCAGAGCTGGTGCTGGCGCTGGCCTTGTGCGTCGTGGTGTGGTTG
>JANOOW010000520.1:0-2268 GCA_031421555.1 Hyphomicrobiaceae bacterium
ATGCTCGACCCATCGCTGCCCGCATTTCGTGAGCGACTAGCACGCGTGACTTTTAACGAACCAAACATACCCTTTATGTCCTGCCTTACCGGTACTTGGGCGGATCCGAAGGATATCGCAACTGCCGATTACTGGGTTCGCCACCTCCGCCAAACCGTCCGTTTTGCCGATGGCTTGAGCAAAATCCTTGAACGACCAGATCAAATCTTGTTGGAATCCGGTCCGGGAAAGAGCCTTAGTCCTTTGGCCGGTCTTGCGAAGGCCGCTCACAGGCCTCGTGCGGTAATTGCGTCGACGCACGGTGCGATCGAAATTGCCGATAACGCTGCCGTGGCGGCGCTTGCTTTGGGCCAGCTTTGGGCTGGAGGCGTGCCAGTAAATCTTGCGGGTGCAAGAGGTCCGGCAAAACGCCGTCGCGTTTCGCTGCCGACTTATGCATTCGACCGGAAACGGCACTGGATCGATGCGCCTTCGGCTCCCGCCTTGACTGCAATGCCAGTTGCTGCGAGCGCTGCCGGTGCAATACAGCGTCTTCGCGATAAGGCAGACTGGTTCCGGCACCTGACATGGCGCGAACGACAATTGACCAGCCCAGAGCGACCGACCAGCATAGCTGGCGAAGACTGGCTCATCTTCTCCGACGGTTCGCATCTCGCCGGGGCGCTTGTTGCATCTCTGAAGCGCCGAGGTGTGACACCAATTGTCGTGAAAATTGGCGACGCATTGTCGTTTGGCGACATTACCCGTTGGACAATAAACCCGACGGATGAGAATCATTACGCGCGACTGATCGAGGCACTCGCTGCTGGCACGCCCAAGCCGTTCTGTATCGTGCATATGTGGTCTCTGACCCCTCCTTCGAAAGCAGAGCGCCGGACGGACTGCTCTATGCTCACCACGTCGTTCGACAGCTTGTTTTTATTGATGTGTGCCATTCAACGAGCCGATTACGCGCGCGGGAATCGAATTCTTTGCGTTACTCACGGCGCCGTCTTGATAGACGAAAAATCCGAAGTGTATCCGCAAAATGCTACGTTGATCGGCCCCGTCCGGGTCTGGAATCGCGAAGCTGAAGGCAGCACGGCGCAGTTGATTGACATCTTGCTGGCCGCTGGCAATGAAGAGCAGATTGTCGATCAGATCCTGTCGGAGGCCGATTCCGGTCTGACCGAACCGTTGGTTGCTTTGCGAGGAGCTCGCCGCTATGTCCAGCGCGTCGAGCGGCCGCCACTCGATAGCGCGGCCTCCACTCCATCGAGCCGTATTGTCAAGCACGGCGTCTATCTCATAAGCGGTGGCACCGGAAGTCTCGGCCTATTGCTTGCGCGCCATCTTGTTAAGGAGCATGGGGCCCGTGTCGCGTTGGTTTCGCGCCAGAGCACAGCAGTCGTACTACCAGATGAGCTGGGAAACAGCGCACGTATCGTTTATGCCGACGTTGCTGACGAAGTAGGCATGGCCCGCGTTATCGCTGAGACACGCGCGCATTTCGGTCAGCTTGATGGCGTAATTCATGCGGCCGGCACCGTCGACGACATGCCGATTGGCGCCAAGAGCCTAGCCGATTGTCGTCGAGTGCTTTCTCCCAAAATCGACGGCGGCATAATCCTCGACAGATTGCTACCGGTTGGATCAATCAGTCTGTTTGCAGTCTTCTCTTCGACAAGCGTCTTGTTGGGCCCGCCGGGCCAGATTGACTATACTGCTGCCAACGCATTTTTAGATTGCCTCGCAACAAGCCGGCCAGATGGCCTCGCCCTCAACTGGGGCATCTGGGGCGATACAGGGATGGCCGCACGGACAATCGTCGTCAACGGCAACACTCCAGCGATGTGCGGTACGTCTAAAACCGAACATCCACTTCTTGGCGCACTGCAGTCACGTAACGACGCGACACTGGTATACGAAGCCGTTCTTAACGCCCGCGATTTATGGGTGCTCTCTGAGCATGTTATCGCTGGAACACCCGTTCTGCCTGGTACAGGCTATCTGGAATGTGCTCGGGCCGCCCTCGCCAATTTGTCAATCCTTCCAGGCCATAACCTCACATCCCCTCCTCGCCATAAGCTCACATCGGTTGCTTTTCTAGAACCACTTCAGGTTTCACCGGGAACGACTTGTCGTATTCGCACGCTGCTTCGCGAAGTGGCCACCGGCTTCTGGAGCATCGAAATCATAAGCCTGAACGATGGGGCTACGAGCGAGGTCCTGCATTTCACATGCGTAGCTACACTGGCCGCTAACGAAACTCCATCGCCTGCATTATCC
>JANOOW010000521.1:0-10281 GCA_031421555.1 Hyphomicrobiaceae bacterium
GGATACGGCTTGATGCGCAGCGGATTGATGAAAGAAGGTGCCTTGGACCTCAGGACAAAGGAGCTGATATTCACGCTCTTGGATACCGTGATCGGTGCCACCGACGGCGCCAAGGCTCACGCGGCTAACGCCATCCGCCTGGGGCTCACGATCGAGCAACTCAGTGAAGGGCTGGTACAATGTATTCTGGCGGCTGGCATCACGACCTGGAACGTGACGGGCAGAGCCGCATTGTTGCATGCAATCGAGGTTCACAGCGAAATGGCGACGAGCCAGCAGCGCCCGTGAGGACGATTCTGACAGTGCAAGCGTGCCTCAGCAAGGCACTGATCGGCCGGTCCGCTGAACGACGTCGACGCCCGCGCTTGGTTTGCCGACATCCTCGCCCGCATCGCCGAACATCCCGCCAAGCGCATCACCGGGCTGCTACCGTAGAACTGGAAAGCAGCGCAGGCCAAGGCTGCCTGACCTGCGGGCTTCGCCGGATGCGTACGAACTCGGTCGAGATAGCGCAGAGCTTCAGCGTTGTCGAAGCGTGGTACCTAGGCCGACCGGTTCGACATGGAAGCCCGGCGCGCCACATCCAGAATCCCGATGAACTCGTCATTGCGCGAATCGGGCTTTGAACATCAACCCAGGCGTTAACGCATGCTGAGACAACGGATGTCCTATGCAAACGACGACGTGTCAGTTGGCTTGCCGCCGCTGAGGATGCGCCAATGGTGTCACACATCGATCAGCAAGTAGTTATCGTCGACAGTAACTTGAAAGGTCTCAGCGGAATAAGGGCCGAGGGCCAATTCTGCCCCGTCCTGCACAGTGACGGGATATGAACGCATCTTGCAGTTGCGGGGGTCGAAGTAGGACTGTCCGGTTCGAACGTCGAATTCCCACCCGTGCCACGGGCAGCGCAGCAACTCGCCGACTCGCGACCGTCGATATTCGCCGGGTCCGTCCGAGTCCAGCTTTGCAATCGGTTGAGCTTTCTGCATCGGCGCGCCTTCGTGTGGACACCGGTTCAATAGCGCAAAGAACTCGCCGTTGATGTGGAACACAACGATGTCGCGGCCTCCCACCGTGACCACCTTGTTGGTTCCGGCGGGAATATCGGAAGTCCGGGCGACGACGTGTCGGGCCATTGCTATTTGAATCCGTAGACGGCGCGGGCGTTGCTGTTGAATATTTTGGTGCGCTCCTCCTCAGAAAGTGGAATGCGGAAAGCAGTGCGCGGATCGTCGAAGTCCCAGTGCGGATAGTCGGAGGAAAACAGCAGCCGGTCGACGCCGACCCAGTCGATCAAGGTGCGCATGTCGCGGTTGCGTTCCGGCTCGTCGATCGGCTGCGTCGTGAACCAGAAGTGGTCGCGCACGTATTCGGACGGTTTGCGCTTCAGATGGGGCACTTCGGCGCGGAATCGTTCGAAATGCTTATCCATCCGCCAGGTGATACCAGGAATGAAACCGAAGCCACCCTCGATGAATACGAACTTAAGCATGGGAAAACGCTCCGGCACGCCCTCGATCACAAGGCTCGCGAGCTGCGTCGCCATGGTGTGGGCATTCGAGTGGTGCTCCTCGTTGTAGTAAGAAGGCCAGCCCGAGCCGGTCGGCGCGTGGCCTCCGTAGCCGCCAGTGTGTAACCCGATCGGCAGGCCCACTGCCTGCGCCGCCTCGTAGATCGGCCAGTACTTGCGGCGTCCCAGCGGCTCGCTGGCGCGCGGTGCCATGTTGATCTGCGCAAATTGACCCGTGGCGGCACTATGCTCGATCTCTTTCACGGCCGCTGCCGGATCGTCCTGGCCGACCACCAGCGAAGCCCGTAGCCGCGGCTCCGGTTTCGATACGCACTCGACCTGCCATTCGTTGATGCCGCGCGCCAGTGCGGCGCCGAACTCGAGGTTCTGCTGCGAATAGACGAACAGGTCGAGGACTTGCAGTAGACCGTATTCAACATCGACCACGTCGAGATACTGCTCGCGCATGAAGGCGAGGTTCGAGCCAGGTACGCTGCCATCTGGCGGCCAGGCATCACGACGCGCAATGCGCGGTGCCGAGCGCGGGTAAGGCAGGTTCTGCATGAACGGTACGCGCAGATGGTCATTGAACAGCGCGTAATGCTCCTGCCAGCGCTTAGGCAGGAATGCGATGACCTCCTCGTTGCATTTCGGGCTTGGGTGAATATCGCAGTCGATGATCCTGAGACGCGACTTCGGCTTTGCCTCCAAGCTTGCCTGGGGCTGCGGCTTGCGTGTGTCGCGAACTAGCACATCGGCCATGGCGTGCCTTCCTCAAATCGTCTGTGTCAGCCTCGGAAACGTTTCGAGCGCGTTGGCAGAGCGCATCCTGTCTGCAATCGACTTCGGAATGTGGGGCGGCAACGCTTCGGTGCCTTCGTAGTGCCAGTGCGGATAGTCAGATGAGAACAGAAGCATGCGATCGGAGTTGATCTGTTCGCATAACTGCTCCACGCCATGCTTGTCCGGCGGTGCATCGAACGGCTGGATCGTGAGCCGGAAATGGTCTCTAATGATGTCGGCCGGCGGCCGGTCGACCCACGGCACCTCGACGCGCACGCCTTTCCAAGTCTTATTCGCCCGCCACATGCACGCTGGCAGCCAGCTTACACCCGACTCCATCAACACTACTTTCAGCGCCGGGAATTTTCGGAACACACCTTCGAGGACGAGGCTCAATACCTGCGCCTGGAAAGCCTGTGCATCGGCGATGTAGTACTCCATGCGATATGACGGCCAGCCGGCCGAAGAGGGGGCTTGCCGATAGGCACTCCCGGCATGGATTGCGATTGGCAGCGCGTGCTTCTCCGCGGCCGCCCAGACCGGCCAGTACATACGTCGCCCAAGGGTCATCTCACCCTGCGCCAGCACCAGCACGGAGACGAAGCGCTTGTCAGTTGCGCGGCGCTCGATTTCCTCCACTGCGAGGTCCGGTGCCTGTAACGGCACCACGATGGAGGCGCGAAGCCGTTTGTCCTTAGCCATCCATTCGGCGGCCACCCAGTCGTTGGTAGCCTTGGCGAAGGCGGAGGCTAGATAGGGATCGTAGATGGCGTGAGTGCCGTAAAGACAATTGCAGATGGCCAAGCTCGAACCGAAGCCGTCGAGCGCCTGGCTCTGTAGCATTGCGAAGTCGCTGCCGGGCTTGTCGGTTCCGCGCCGCCAGTCGGGGCGGCCCGAGATCGGCATGCTCGGCAGATAGCTTTGCAGGTCGAGTCCGTCGATGCCACGCGTCGTGACCTGCTCTTTCCAGTGATCGTCCAGGTAAGGCAGCAGCGCCGCGCTGCTCGGTAGCGCCGGATGGATGTCGCAATCGATGAGCACGTCTACCATAGATGTTACCCCGGGTGGCGGCTGTGCGCCTTGCTGTGATGATACTATGCTCGCGGCAGCGGGCAAGTCCCGAACGACGCAGTTCAGCCGCGCTAGAATTGACCGGGAAAATGGCAGGCAACCACGTGTCCGGCGGAGCGGCCGGTGGCTTGGACGAGAGCCGGTGGTGGTTCCGCTGCGCACACCGGCTTGGCGATCGGGCATCTCGTGCGAAAGCGGCAACCGGATGGCGGGTTGACGGCGCTCGGCGGTTCGCCCTGGAGCGGCAGTCGCTTGCGACGGCGCTCGGCGTCAGCATCGGGGATGGGCACGGAGCTGATCAAGTAGCGTGTGTAGGGGTGCTGAGAGGCGGTGAACAACTCGTTCGCCGGTGCAATTTCGACAACGCGCCCGAGATACAACACGACGATGCGATCACAGATATGCCGCACGACCGCAAGGTCATGCGCAATGAAGAGATAAGTGAGACCCAAGCGATCCTGCAGGTCGATCATCAGGTTGATGATCTGCGCCTGGATGTTGACGTCCAACGATGAGATCGGCTCATCGGCAATGATGAACTCCGGCTCGAGCGCAAGCGCCCGGGCGATAGACACGCGTTGCCGCTGGCCGCCGGAAAACTCGTGCGGATACCGCTCGGCCAAACGTGATGCTAGGCCAACTTGGCCCAGCAATTCGCCGACGCGGCGGCGCGTCTCGGAATCCGACTTCGTCATGCCGTGAAATTGCAGCGGCTCGGCCAGGATTTCACCGATCGTCATGCGCGGATTTAGCGACGAATAGGGGTCCTGAAATACCATCTGCATGCGCCGCCTCAGCGGCCGGATTTCGGCGGCGGACGCCTGACCGATTTCGTGTCCTGCGAATTTGATCGAGCCGGACGTCGGCTCATGGATGCGCGCTATGAGGCGAGCAAAGGTAGATTTACCGCAACCCGATTCCCCGACCATGCCGACCGTTTCGCCGGCTATGATATCGAGGTCGACGCCATCGATCGCGTGGACGACCTTTTGCTTGCCGAAGAAGTTTTCGCGCGGCAATCTGAAATGCTTGACCAGTCCGCGTACCGCGAGCAGTGGCTCTTCCGGATTGGCCTTCGGGACAGTGCCCGCAGCCTCCGAAATCGCCGGTTTGGTCGTGGCCACAGCCGGCTTCAGTGGAGCGTCGTCCTTCGTAACCCAGCATCGGGCACGGCGATCGGGGGCAACAGCGTCCAGCGTCGGATGCTCGGCACATTTGTCAATCCGAAACGGACAACGGGCTTCGAATCTGCAGCCGATCGTCCGTTGCAGCGGATCGGGTGGCAGGCCCTCGATCGTGATCAGCTTCTTGCTAGCACCCGGCTCCTGATCGACCCGCGGGATCGCGTTGATAAGCGCCCATGTGTAGGGATGGCGAGGATCGGCCAGAACTTTAGAGGTGGGGCCCTCCTCGACAATCTCACCGGCATACATCACGATTACGCGCTGGCAGACACTCGCGATGACGCCGAGCGCGTGGCTGATCAGGATGATCGACGTGCCGAAATCGCGGTTGAGTTCGACCAGCAGATCGAGAATTTGGGCCTGGATCGTGACATCGAGCGCTGTTGTCGGCTCGTCAGCGATCAAAAGTGCCGGTTCGTTGCTGAAGCCGATCGCCAGCATCACGCGCTGGCGCATGCCGCCAGAAAACTGGTGAGGGAAACTGTTGATCGCGCGCTCCGGCGCGGTGATGCCCATGCGGCCGAGCAACGAAACGGAGCGAGCGGTTGCTTGTGCCTCATCAAGCCGCTCGTGCGCCGTCATTGTCTCTGCCATCTGACGAGCGATGCGCAGGACCGGATTGAGCGATGTCATGGGGTCCTGGAACACCATCGCCATGGTGTTGCCGCGCATATCGCGCAGCTCGTCCGGCGTCATTGCGAGTACGTCGCGGCCTTGAAAGCGAATTTCGCCTCCGACGATGCGGCTATTTTCGTCCAGGAGGCGCATCAGGGAGCGAGCGGTGACGCTCTTGCCCGAACCGGACTCTCCAACGATCCCGAGTGTCTCGCCGCGAGCCACCGAGAATGATACGCCATCAACTCCGCGCACGACGCCCGCATCGGTGAAGAAGTGGGTCTCGAGATTGCGCACATCTAGGATCGGTGCGTCGCAGGCAGGATCGACTTTGCCTATGGTTTTCGGGTCTGCGATCGTCAACGTTCAGCGCCTCCGGGCCCTTGGATCGAGCCAATCGCGAATGCCGTCGCCGAGGAAGTTGAAGCCAAGCACGATCGACAATATCGCGATACCAGGGAAGGTCGCGACCCACCATTGCTCGATCAGTTCGCGCCCTTCCGATACCATCGAACCCCATTCTGGGGTTGGAGGTACGACGCCGAGTCCGAGAAAAGACAGTCCGGCAAAAGTGATGATCGCATTGCCGACATCAAGTGTCACCAGCACAATCAATGGCCCAATACAGTTTGGAATAATGTGGCGGAACAGGATGCGGCGAGGCGATAGCCCCATCACCATCGCGGCTTCGACGTATTCGAGCGAACGCTGTACCATTACGAGCGAACGGGCGAGGCGGGCGAACTTTGGCCACCAAACCACCAGCATGGCGATGATCGTGTTAGTCGTACCGATGCCCAAAGCAGCTGCGATCGCCATGGCCAGAATGATCGGCGGGAAGCAGAGAACGAGGTCGGTGACCCGCATCATCAGTTCTTCAACGCGACCGCGGGCAAACGCGGCAACGCCGCCGACAAGCACTCCGATCACGGCGCTGATCAGGACGACGACGATACCGGTGAACAGCGAGATCCGGGCGCCATGGATAAGTCGAGAAAACACGTCGCGGCCGAGTACGTCGGTACCGAGCAGGTGAAAGGCGGACGGCGGCTTCAAGCGTGCAGTCACATCGACCGTGATCGGAGAATGTATGGTTAGCCAGGGTGCGCAAATCGCCACTACGATCCAGCCAATGATGATGAAGGCACCGAAAGTGGCAAGTCCGTATCGCCGAAGCCAGCGTCCACGCTTTGCTGCAGCTGAGATCGTCGCCAAGCCCGCTTCGGCGGCAGCACTACTCATCGCAACACTCGCGGATCAAGCAGCGCATAGCTGATATCGACCAGAAGGTTGATGATCAGATAGGTCACTGCCACGACGAGCGTGATCCCCATGATCGCCGGAAAATCCAATGCGACAGCACTGCGGAAGGTATATCGACCGAGCCCGGGCCAGGAAAAGATCGTCTCAGTCATGACGGCGCCAGTCAGCAGGTTCGCGTAAGCGAGGCCGCCCAAAGTCACGACGGGGATAAGGGCGTTGGGCAGTACGTGACCGATGACGATGCGGCTCTCTTTGAGACCCTTGGCGTGGGCGACCCGAACGAAGTCTTGGCTCAGGCTCTCGAGCATGCTGGCTCTCGTTGTCCGCGTGATCAGGCCGATTGTTGCCGCGGCCAGGACGATCGCGGGCAGCACGAGATGAGCCAGAACGTCGCGGAACGCCGCCCAGTCGCCGGCAACCAGCGTGTCTACGAGGAACAAGCCGGTGACCGACTTCGGCGGCAGAGCGATCATGTCGATGCGGCCCGGCCCCGGTGCGATCTGCAATCCGCCGTAGAACACCGCTAGCATGATGAAGGCGAGCCAAAACGTCGGTGCCGATACACCGACGAGCGACACCAGCCGCGCAACATGGTCGATCCAGCTATCCCGCCTAATCGCGGCCATGACGCCGAGTGGAATGCCGACGGCGAGTGACAAGAGAAAAGCCACGCTTGCGAGTTCGATCGTCGCCGGTGCAAAATCGGCGATGTCTCGAAGAACGGGGCGCTGCGAGGCGATTGACAAGCCAAGATCGCCGTCGTGGAAGAGTCGATAGAGAAATACGGCGTAACGCTCATACAGCGGCCGGTCTAATCCCCACTTGGCGCGCCACTCCGCCACGAACTCCTTGTTCGAAGCGGCAAGATCTCCGAGCTGCGACAAGACCGGATCTCCTGGCACGGTATTGGCGATCAGAAAAATCACCAAGGTCGAAAGCAGCGCCATGACGGCCGCCAATGCCAGTCGCGACAAGATATAGCGTGCCATGATGCGCTCCGCCTAGCTCGGCGTCACGCTGTGCAGGTCGAGCATCCAGCCCGCCGCGGTGAGTGGGAAGTCCTTCACGGTGTTGCGCACCGCAATCTGATAGACGGGTTGAAACAGAACGAAATGATGGGCGGCGTCGACGACCTGCTTCTGCCATTCCACCCAAAGTGCCGCCTGCTTGGCTTGGTCCGCCTCGGTCGCGGCCTGCGAAACCAGTTTGACTACCGCTTCAGGCGGATCCCAATGGACGCGCTTGGCGACGCGCTGCACAACGGCCGCGGCCCAAAGTTGATTTTCAACGGCCGGTGGGTTCCAGAATGTAAGGACGCCGCCCTTTGCTTTGCCGGTAGTGAACTCAGTCCGCAGGTTCACTTGGTCGAGAGGCCGGAGGGTGGCTTTGATGCCGACACGGCCAAGATCCGATTGGATCTTCAACGCCAGATCCTGGTAGGTCACGCCTTGAACCGCCGCCGCGCCGTAGATGATTTCGAATTCGAAGCCGTTCGGCAGACCGGCTTTCGCCAGCAGTTCCTTCGACTTGGCAAGATCCTGCTTGAAGCCGATGTTCGCCGCGATTTCCTGGGTCGAACCGCTGACGCCGATCGGCAGGAAGTGGGCCGGTCGCATGGCGGCACCACCGAGCATCGAATTCTTGATGCCGTCGTAGTCGATGGCATAACCGATCGCCTGCCGGGCCTCCTTAATCGCGAGAGCCTTGTTGAACTCCGGCTCCTGCGTCAGCGCCATGTAGACGAAATCGAGACTCGAGAGCGGCGCCAAACGCACGCTGGCCTCGCTCTTCAACGATGCGAGTTGCTCAGGGATGAGGTTGAAGGCGGCGTCGATATCGCCGCGCTTGATCGCCAGCATTTGTGCAGCACCGTCACTGATGTGACGGATTACGATCCGTTCGAACGGTGGCTTTCCGCCCCAATAATGTTCGTTGCGGACCAGCTGGATTTGCTGGTTCCGCTCCCATGCGGCGATGCGATAGGCGCCTGTCCCGCAAGAGTTGGAATTCAGCCAAGTGGTCGCCTTATCCGCAGTCTTTGAGTCTTTCGCGGCACTGGCGCCCTGCGCCTCCGCCACCTGGCGTTCCAACACCACAAATTCGGGCGCAGCGATGATGCTCAGCAACGGCTCGGCTGGCTTGCTCAGGATAATATCAACTGTCGACTTGTCGACAATCTCGACCTTCTCGATATGCGCTACGTACTGCGATGGCTGGTCACCCAGGTTGATCACACGGTCAAACGACCATTTGACGTCCTCGGCTGTCATGGCGTTGCCGGTCGAGAACTTGACGCCATCGCGAAGCGTGAAACGCCAACCTTTGCCGTCCGGAGTGCGCGCCCATTTGGTCGATAGTGAAGGGGCGACATTGATGTATTGGCCGGGCTTCATCGTAACGAGCGAATCGTAAGCGGCGGAGACTGTCATCGGCGACGTGTATTGTGCCAGCCTTGCCGGATCGAGGGTAATCGTGTCGCTAATGTCGATGCCGAGTACGAGCGTCGACTTTTTGGCCTGCGCCATGACGTGTTCGGGAAGCCCGAGCGCAAGGCTCGCTCCCCCGACGCCCAATAGCTGTGCAACTTGACGCCGATTGAGTCGACTCGAAGGAAGATCGGTCACGTTTTCGCTCCCACTCTGTTCTGAATTGCCTTCTTGGTTTGCGGCATCGAAACTCATTTCCAGCGAGGGTACAAGTGCAAATGTTTCAACTCGCCGCGCCGTCAAGGCGCTGGAGGATCTCGACGCTGAGTACGATCAAGCCAGTAGGTTCACTGTTATATCCGCTGCCGTCATATTTGGTCTAGTCGCTTATGCGACTGGTACTATTGGGCGTTGCAGGCGGAACATCGCGACCGCCAGGATTATCGCCGATACGATGGAAGGGGACAGGATGCCCGTCAATAAATCGCGTATTGTCCGAGTTCTTCGTCCGGCAGCGGCCGGCTGGACCGCGGGGGATGGTGCCTAGTGTCCAAAGTGATTCCGGGTAGACAGAAGGTTCCGATGAGCGCGCGCCCTAGGAGTTGGTCAGGACATACCAGCTTGAACGGGGAACCGGCGATTATATCGAAACGACAAACTTCGAGATCGATGACTGCTCGTGAGGACAAGCCCAGCAGACAACTGCTCACTTTGTTCGGCTTACTCGCTAGGGGCTAGATACACTTGTTGCCGAGGGTGCCAGCGCAAAGACGATCCAACGGGCCGTGGGGGTTGTTCGTGCGGCGGAATGTGAGCCACGAGACAATAGAGCATCGCCACCCGTGA
Organism: Hyphomicrobiaceae bacterium; assembly: GCA_031421555.1. Taxonomy (GTDB): domain Bacteria; phylum Pseudomonadota; class Alphaproteobacteria; order Rhizobiales; family Hyphomicrobiaceae; genus JAKFWF01. Next base: position 9,702 of record JANOOW010000521.1, read on the forward strand.
AGCAGACAAAGCTATCACGCGGCGTAAAAAATGGGAAGCCGGACGCTTCGCCAAAGGGTTGACAGAGCGGAGCGCGCTCCCCGGCTCGGTCTGACGTGCGGGTCAGACCGGGCCTCCCACCACCTAGATTTAGTTGCGGGCAGTGAGTTGCATGCGCGGCGCACCAATCTATTTCGCGTGCGCTTCGTAGTCACCTGGACAGCGATCTGCTAAGCCTCGGCTTTATCGGCACCGTATTCGTCCTGACGTTACTTGTGTTGTTCGACAACGGGCTTGGAGAGCGGCAACGATCGGACGACGAATGTGCCATCTGTTTGCTGCGTGCGGATCTTCGCCTGTCGGTCAACGAATTCCTTTTCCTGAAGTATCTCGACCAACGCTGCCAAACCCTGTTTCTCGCCGGTGGTTACGATCAGCCAGATATTCTTGCCCGAAGTCCAGTCGGCTGGGCTCAACTTGAGTGCTCCTAATTCCAGCCGCTTATCTACCGCGTCGGACACGCAAGCCCATAGGACGAGCGCTGACGGGAATATCGGCCCTGACGCTGCACCGCTTTGAGAAAATGGCTCTGTTCGCGTTG
>JANOOW010000522.1:0-11453 GCA_031421555.1 Hyphomicrobiaceae bacterium
ATCCATCTCGAGAGCCGTCTTTGATGGTGGCAAATTTCATGGGTTGGTTCACTTCCCGCAGTGAATGGAGCACGTGGAGCAGAGGCTACACGTTGTTGGCCGCATGTAAACGCCGAATGCCCGTTTGTCCGGAGCATCGCTGATCGATCGGGCTAAGACAAGTGATGCCAGCCCTAACCCTTCACGTGCTCGGGGCGAATGATGATCGGATCCTCGATCAGGTGCGGGCGCAACGGCTGGCGCGGCACGACGACGGATCGCCCACTTGGCACCGCACCGTCGGCAGGATGGCTCGTCCAGCCATCGAAACGTGGCACCTTGTCGAGACCGATCGGGTAGATCGTCAACTGGTCCGGCTCGAATTTCATCCGCAGAAAGTTCCGGTAATGCTTGATGCGCAGTGCCGCGAAGGCATCCTCCGCATGCATGTGGCCGAGCAAACCGGTCAAGACCCAGTAGCATCCCCAGATAAAGCCTCCGAGGAGGCCGCCAGCCAGCATCATCTCGAACGGATAAAGCAAGCCGACCAATTCGCGAACCGTCCGTGGTTCGGAAGATTTCGACGCTTCTGTCGATCGTTTCGACTGCGGGGTAGGCGGTACTGCCTCGCCGGGCCCGACGCCCGACTCATCGCGACGCATCTGCCGCTCGATCGAAAGTGGCTCCAGTGTCTCCTTGATGATGCCACGGACGATGCCGTCAGGGGCATCTTGTTTCGAAGAGAGCATGGCATCGACCTGCTGCTCGACCCAGGGCGAGAGGTTGTTGTTTAGCGCAAGGAGCCCGGCGAACAAGCTAAACATCATGGCGGCATGCACCAGGAAGTGCGTCGTTCCCACTGCGAACTTCGTGAAGTAGCGCCTGAAACCCGGCCGCTCCTCAGCGTCGACATACCAAACGAGCGTGGCGTAAAGCACCAGCAGCATGACCGCGAAACTCATGCTCAGCGTCGCCTGCAGAATGTATACAGGCATCCAACCCAGCACCGCGAGGAAGTCTACTTTCAAGCCAGCCTGGTCGATCTTGCCCGCCGATATGTCATACGCCCGTACTACGGTGTGAAACTGCCACGTGATGAGCCAGTAGACGATGCCGATGCCGATTGCGAACGGGGCATTGTAGAGGGGGAAGGCAAGATTGCGCAGGCTCAGCAGGATGCTGGTCGAGCTCTTGGGGTAACATTTAGGCGCCCGCGGTTTCAAGGGTGCAGCGCCCCGCTTCGGAAGCCGGCCGCCGCGCAGTTCGCTCGTTATCTGATCTTCTATGCCCTTGATCGGCTCAATGACTTCACGGGCGAGGTCGCGAACGATCGTCCCGTTTTCGCCAGGCCGCTTCAAACGTACGTCATAGCTTTGCGCACCCCATTTCGTAACGATCGCGCCAGGCACTTCCTCGCTGGGTGTCACCGCCTTGAGTTCCGGCCAGCGAACCGAGATCTCGTTCTTCAACACGTGCGTTGGGTGGAGGAACGATCCGCCACCGCCGGCCGTGAAGAAATGAACGCCAAGATCAGGTGATGAGTACCGGTTGTAATGATGCCAATCGCCTGCCAGCACCGCACATACCTTGGCGCCTCGTGACCGCGCGATCGCAGTGATCTTGAAAAAGTTTTCTTCCTCGTCCTGCCCTTGAAAGTCGGCCAGCATCCACGCCGGTTCCGCCAGACAGATAATGATCTTGTCATCGGGACCCATCTCGCCAGCGACGGCCGAGAAGTAATTGACCTGCGCGGTGTCGAGATACTTGGAGAACTGGATGTCTGCGCCCCAGATCCACCATTTGTGCGGCAGCTTCAACGCCCAGTAGCTGCGATGCTGTTGACAACGCCAGCCGCCGATGGCGCTTCCCTTCGCCTCCGATAGCCGGTCGCGAGAGGCGCAAAATAGGCTGTCGAACGCCTGCAGGCCGTCATACCAGTCATGATTGCCGGGAATGGCAAACAGCTTGCGCTTTTCGGTCTTCTCCGGAAGCGCCATCTCGTACGGCTCTTGCAGCCGCTTTTTGTAGTCGCGCCGCGTCGCCTGCGGGTAACACTGGTCACCGCCCATCACCAGGATGTCGCCGTGCGGCAGGACGCCCGCGCCTTTGATATCGAGCTGCTGCTGCGCCAACAAATAGGCGGTGGGGTAAGTCGCTTCGAACCCGTCGCCGATATCGCTGATGTAGTCGATCCAGTACGTGCCTTCGCTGTCGACCGCCAGCCGCTTCATCGGGTCGAGCGCGAGCGGATCGGTAAAATCGTACCGGCTCAGCAGATCAGCGCTGCTTGTCAAGTCGGTCGCCGCCTGGATCAGGCGTTGATCGGCATATTGGCCGAACACCGACGATACGATCGTGCGCATCCACACGCGTGCCAGCAAACGCGGGTCGTACCATCGTACCATCTTCGGCAACGTGCCATCGATGAGACGCTGCATGGCGTTGTTTGGCATGTAACCCCGTTGAGACTCTGAACGCTCACACGATACCGGCCTCGCAAACCTTGTGAAGTGCGCGTATGTCACGGCCGTGGAATGATTTGCGTTTCCGCTCCCCGGCCGGGCGGCTAGAGTGCCGCAATACCTGTATTATGAAAGAGGATACTCGTGCGCTCATTACACAGCCGGCTAGGAACGCTTGCGATTGCAGCGGTACTAGTGATTCTTGCCTCGCACGATGGGCTGCAAGCACAAAGCATTACCACAAAGGCGACGCTGGTTCTCACCAGTGACATCTACAAAATGAACGAGGATAAGGGCCGTGGCGGTTATCCGCGCCTGGCCGCGATCGTGAAAGCCGAGCGCGCCGCTAGCCCCAACGTTATCGTCGTTCACGCTGGAGATGCTCTATCGCCTTGCTTGTTGTGTGGCTTCGACCAAGGGCGGCACGTGATCGACATCACCAACCGGCTCGCGCCAGATATCTTTGTACCCGGCAATCACGAATTCGATTTCGGCCGCGAGATCTACATCAAACGCATGGCCGACGCCAAATTTCCGATCCTTGCCGGCAACCTCCGCGGACCAGCGGGCGAAAAACTTGCCGGCCACGAGGATACGAAGATCATCACCATCGGCGACGTAAAGATTGGATTTGTCGGTGCGACCGCCGAAGACAGCTACAAAAAATCTAACCCGGAAGACCTGAAGATCACGGCCGTAGTACCAACCGTAACGGCCAAAGCGAAGGAGTTACGTGCGGCCGGCGCGGATATCGTCGTTGCTGTCGTCCACGCCGCCCGCGAGATCGACTTCGAGCTTTACGACGCACGAGTGATCGACATCTTGTTGTCCGGCGACGATCACGACCTACGCATGGTGTACGATGGCAAAACCGCAATGGCGGAAGCGGGACAGGATGCGCTTTACGTCGTTGCAATCGATTTAGCCATGGAAACGCGGATCGTGGAAGGCGCCAGGCAGGTTACGTGGCGGCCTCAATTCCGTTCGCTCGATAGTACGGCGTATACGCCAGACCCCGACATGCTCCAGGTCGTGAAGAACTATGAAGCCGAGCTTTCGCGCGAACTCGACGTGCCAGTTGCGACCCTCGTCGCTCCACTCGACAGCCGCAACGCCACCGTTCGCGGCGCCGAAGCTGCCATCGGCAATCTGATCGCCGATGCCGCGCGCGACGCCACCGGCGCTGATATCGCAGTCATTAACGGTGGAGGCATTCGGGGCGGCAAGCTGTACGAGGCTGGTCACAAACTGAGCCGACGCGACGTGATAACAGAGCTGCCGTTCGGCAACCTCAACATCGTATTCGAGCTGAAGGGCGCCGAGGTTCGTCAGATGGCGGAGATCGGTCTATCGAAGTCCCCCATGGCCGCTGGCAGCTTCATGCACTACTCCGGCATGACGGTCGAGGCAGACTTGTCGAAGCCTCCCGGCTCGCGCGTGGTGTCGATCAAGGTCGGCGGGCAGCCGCTCAGTGACACGCGATTGTACACGGTCGCCGGCAGCGACTTCTTTCAACGCGGCGGCGACGGATACGTGATGTTCAAGACAGCAAAGCTTGCGACGCGTTTGGAAGACGCAAAGCTTCTCGCTAACGACGTCATGGTCTACGCCCGCAAGCTCGACAAGATCGACATCAAGCCCGAGGGCCGCGTGACGTGGACGAAGTGATCCCCGAACTATTGTGCGAGCGCTTTAACTATCGTGCGGATGCTCAGCAACACGACGACCACCCCGACGATAACCATCAGCACGCGGTCAGGCAAATGTTTGGTTGTCAGTGCGGCGAACGGTGCGGCGATGACGCCGCCGATCACCAAACCTAGAACGATCGGCCAAAGCGATATACCGATGGTCACAACGAACGTTGCCGAAATCACGAGTGTTACGAAGAACTCGGCCGCATTTACCGACCCTATGACCGTGCGGGGTACAGCTCCGTTGCCGAGCAGCGTGGACGTGACGAGTGGCCCCCAGCCACCCCCACCGATCGCATCGAGCATTCCGCCGAAAAACCCAATTGGCAAGATGCCTCTTGGGTTTACGAGCACGGCAGGCGGCGGCCGAAACGCCTTCCATAGAATGACGAGACCGACCAACAGTAAATAAGCGCTGACCCACGGACGAAAGAGCTCGCCGGGAAAGCTCGAGAGCACGTAGGCACCGATCGCTCCGCCGATCATACCTGGCACCATGAGGCGCAACATTAGGCGGCGATCGACGTTGCCGAGCCGCCAGTGGGCGAGACCAGACGCACCGGTGGTAAACGTCTCAGCAGCATGCACACACGCGCTTGCCGTGGCTGGCGGCACACCCGCGCTCAACAGCACGGATGATGCTGTAACGCCATATGCCATGCCGATCGCACCGTCGACCATTTGAGCCGCAAAACCAACCGCAATATAGAGAAGCACCTCGTCCCACATGGCTCATTGGGCTCCACGTTATGACAGGCGGGGTCGCATCGCTAAGCGGCGCAGGTTTCACTCGATGAACTCTTGCGCGATGACAAATCAAGAATCGACGGCTTCGCACCGGATAACGGATTATCCAGATCCCATTGATATTTCAGCGTCTCAAAACGCGAGTTAAGCGCATCGTACATCAACAGACGGCCGACGAGCGGCTCGCCGGCGCCGGTGATCTCCTTCAGGATTTCGACCGCCGCCAACGTGCCGACGACACCGGCGACGGCGCCCAGAATCCCAACTTCAGCACAGTTGGCGACCGTCCCTGCTGCCGGTGCCTCCGGGAAGAGGCAGCGGTACGTCGGATTGGGCGTACCATCGGCTCCCTTCAGGTGCGGCTTGAGCGTGGTGACGTAGCCGTCGAACGGTCCTAGCGCTGCGAACACCAGAGTCCTCTTTGCGAGGTAACACGCATCGCTGACGAGGTAACGAGTCGCGAAGTTGTCCGAGCCGTCGATGACGACATCGTATTCCCCGATCAAGGCGAGCGCGTTGTGCGCCTCGATCCGCGTTTCATGCGCATCGACTTTCACGTGCGGATTGAGCGCGGCAACACGGGTCGCGGCGCTCTCGACTTTCGGACGCCCAACGTCGGAAGTGGCGTGCACGACTTGCCGTTGCAAATTGTCGAGCGACACCGTGTCATCATCGACGATGCCAATCGTGCCGACACCCGCTGCTGCGAGGTAGAGCACGACGGGCGAGCCGAGCCCGCCAGCGCCGATCACCAGAACGCGCGATGCCTTCAACGCCTGCTGCCCCTGCCCGCCGACTTCACGCAGCACCAGGTGCCGCTTGTAGCGTTGGATTTCCTCGGGTGAGAGAGAGGACATCAGCGCTTCAAACCTTCGCTGCCCGGATCGAGGAACAATTCGGACGTGTAGTATCGCTCGGCTGACGATGGTGCAAATGTGACAATCGTCTTGCCGGCGTATTCCGGCCTCTCGGCCACCGTGAGCGCCGCCGCGAGATTGGCGCCGGTCGAGATACCACCAGGGATGCCTTCGACCTTCGCCAGCAATCGCGAAACCTCAAACGCCATGTCGTTCGTCACCGTAATCACTTCATCGATCAGCGAGCGATCGAGCACCTCCGGCGCAAACCCGGCACCGATGCCCTGGATCTTGTGCGGGCCCTTCTCGCCTTTCGAAAGAAAGGGACTTCCCGTCGGCTCGACGGCAAAAATTTTCATGCCCGGCCGGCGCGGCTTCAAAACGCGACCGCAGCCGGTGAGTGTGCCGCCGGTGCCTACGCCGACAACCAGCGCGTCAATCTTGCCGCCGGTATCGGCCCAAATTTCCTCGGCCGTCGTCAGGTGATGTACTTCGGGGTTCGCGGGGTTTTTGAACTGGCTCGGCTGAACTGAGTTTGGCGTTGCCGCGATGAGCTCTTCCGCTTTCGCGATGGCAGCGCCCATGCCACCGGCCGCAGGTGTCAGCACTAACTCGGCACCGAGGTGGGCTAGGATCTTCCGGCGCTCGATAGACATCGACTCCGGCATTGTCAGGATCAGCTTGTAGCCGCGCGCTGCCGCAACGAAGGCTAAGCCTACACCCGTGTTGCCGGACGTCGGTTCGATCAACGTCGTCACTCCCGGCGTGATAAGACCGTCGGCCTCCAACGCGTCGATCATGGAGACACCGATGCGATCCTTGACCGATGATAGCGGGTTGAAGAACTCCAGCTTCATCAAGATTTCGGCCTTGGTCTTGGCCGCCGCCGTGATCTTTGACAGGCGCACTAATGGCGTCTGGCCAATCGTCTCTGTAATATCGTTGTAGACTTTACCCCGGCCCCAGCTTTGGGTCGCTGCCAGTGTCTTGATCTCAATCGGCATTGCGCTCATCCTTCGTGAAGTTCTACCGCTTACATCATGTGCTCCGGGAAGAAACGCAAGCTACCGGGGCACATCGCCTTTTCATCAATAAACCTACGCGAACAACAAACGCTGTGTTGAACATTACTAACCCGGGCGAGCGTTGCGGGATTTCTTCGCTACGGGAACTCGTTTGCTCTTTTTCACAGTGACGACCCCTGTCGAGCCAAAGCCGCCGGCTCCGCGCCGGGTTCCGGCCAACGCCTTGCCTTCAACGATCGCCACGCGGCTGACCGATGCAACAACCAATTGTGCGATGCGCATACCGCGCGTGATTTCGAACGGCTCGCGTCCAAGATTGATCATCAGCACCTGCACCTCGCCGCGATAATCGCTGTCGATCGTGCCGGGGCTATTCAGCACGGTTACGCCATTCTTGAAGGCGAGGCCGGAGCGCGGTCGAACCTGCGCCTCGAAGCCGGTGGGCAGCTGCATAACGAGGCCGGTCGGCACCAATGCGCGGTCACACGGATCGAGCGTCAGAGGAGTTCCCTCGGGCACGGCTGCGTGTAGATCCATACCGGCGGCACCCTTGGTCTGGTAGGCCGGCATCGGAAGGTCACGGCCATGCGGCAGGCGGATCACCTCGATCGAAAGCGCCGCGGATTTTGGTTTCGCTGCCATGTCAAACTTCAACCTGCGTACGCGCCAGATGATCGGCGGCAAGTTCAACCAGTCGGCGCGCTACCTCGGCTTTACTCATGTTTGGCCAGCTCTCGACGCCGTTCGCGGTGACCACGTGGACGGTATTGTTCTCACCGCCCATGATGCCGGTTGCGTGCGACACATCATTGGCAACGATCCAATCGCAGCCCTTCGACTTGCGCTTCTTGGTCGCGTGTTCGATCACGTTTTCGGTCTCGGCAGCGAAGCCGATTACGAGCGCCGGCCGCTGCGGTGTCCGCTTCGACATCGTTTTCAGGATATCCGGGTTTTCCGTCAACGCCAGCTGCGGCGGCCCCCCCGCGCCCTTCTTGATCTTTTCGTCCGAAGAAGATGCCACCCGCCAATCCGCTACTGCGGCTGCGAAAATCCCGACATCGGCGTGCGGTGCGGCTTGAACGGCGACTAGCATCTGCGCTGCGGTCTCAACACGGACGACCTGCACCCCCGTTGGATCAGGCAAGCCCACGGGGCCCGACACCAACGTGACGTCGGCGCCCAGCGCTTGTGCCGCCGCCGCGATCGCATAGCCCTGTTTGCCGGACGAACGGTTGGCGATGTAGCGCACCGGATCGATCGGCTCGTGTGTGGGACCTGCGGTGACGAGTACGCGGCACCCACTGAGCGGCCCTTTGCGCGGCGCAGCCAGTATTCGATCGATCGCTGCGATGATTTTCGGCACTTCGGCCATACGTCCAACGCCGGCCTCGCCGCGCTCCGCCATTTCGCCAGCATTCGGACCAACGAATGTGACGCCGTCGTCACGTAGCGTCGCGACGTTGCGCTTGGTAGCCGGATGTTCCCACATTCGCGGGTTCATCGCAGGCGCCACCAGGACCGGCTTATCCGTCGCCATCAACACCGATGCCGCGAGATCGTTTGCGTGCCCGCCCGCCATCTTCGCCAGTAGATCGGCCGTGGCAGGCGCAACCACGATTACGTCTGCCTCGCGTGAAAGGCGAATGTGGCCGATCTCCCGTTCGTCGTTGAGGTCGAACAAATCGGTGAAAACCCGATCGTTGGTAAGCGCGCCGACCGACAATGGCGTCACGAATTGCGTTGCCGCCTCGGTCATTACCACGCGCACGTCCGCGCCGCGCTCGCGCAGGCGGCGGATCAAATCGAGGCACTTATAGGCAGCGATGCCGCCGCCGATGATCAACAGGATGCGCGATTTCGTCATGACAACGCCGGCCTCATTTCACCACGAATTCCAAGCTGGCTTTTGACAGCACCTCCGAGCCACTGTCAGTTACAAGGCTGGTGCGGCCGAGCGTTGCCGCAAGGCCCGTGCTGTCGTCGAATATGATCATGTGAATGAAAAACACCATCCCCGGTGCGGCGATCACGGGATTGTCCTTGAACAACATCGGCCAGTCCATCCAGTTGGGTGCATACGTGGTGCCGAGCGAGTAACCGCACGCGTTCAAACGCGCTGACGATAAGCCCGCCGCATCGAGCGATTTCGCGTGTGCGTCGAATACGTCGCCTACGGCCTTGCCGGGTGTCAGCGCCGCCTCACACGCGAGGAGCGCATCTTGCGCGGCCTTCCACAATTCGAGCTGCCGGGCCGGCGGCTTGCCGATACGCAGTGTGCGCATCAGGGCCGCATGATAGTGCCGATAGGTGCCAGCCCATTCGAGGGTGAGCTGATCGTTGGCATCGAGATTACGCCGCCCGGTGAAATACCGGCACATCAGCGCCCCAGGGCCCGACCCGATGATGAACTCGTTGCCAGGGTCATCACCGCCGCCACGGAAGATCTCGCCATGCATCGCCGCCAGAATGTCGCCCTCGAACGCGCCTGGCTTCGCTGTTTCGATCGCGGCGTCCCATGCCTTGTCGGCAAGCTCGGCTGCGCGGCGAACGTAGGTGATTTCGGCCGGGCTTTTGATCAAGCGCTGCTTCGTCACGAGGTCCGACGCGTCCTCCAACGTGGCGAAGCCAGACATCGCGGCTTCCAGCAATTTACCGTTGCGCGCGGTAAGGCCATAGGCATCGTATTCGACGCCGAGCTTCTTGCCCTTGAGGCCATGCTCGACCAGGATTGCCTTCAGGTCTTCCGCCGGGTTCGATCCTTCGCGATCGACCCATACCCGGACATCCTCCACGACCGAAGTGAACTTTGCCTGCCGCTGATCGGCGGAACGCGTGAGGAGCGTCATGCGGCCATCGGCGGTCAGCACGATCGACTGGAAGAACACGTAGCCGAACGTGTCATAGCCGGTGAGATAAAACATACTCTCTTGGCGGAACATCAACAGGCCGTCGAGCCCGCGCCGCTTCATTTCTGAAGTCGCAGCAGTGCGGCGGGCGGCCAGTTCGTCGGTGGTAAAATGGATCGGCATAGGTCGGCTCACTCGCAGCTTGGATTGCTTTCATTGACACTCGCAAGCCAAAGCGCTGATGTCGAGTGCGACGCAGCAAAGCGGTGAAAAAATGAGCGACGACATCGTGCCACCGCCAGAGGCTAGACGCGAGCGGCGTGGCGGCAGAGCCGGTCGCAGCAGCCGTGCCGAAGCGTCAGGCCCGGCCCAGAAGCCGTTTCGCCAGCCCCGCCGCCGCTTTCCTCCGGTTGAGATCGTGTCAGCGGACGAGTTGGAGGCGATCCACCTCGCGTCGCTCACCGTGCTCGAAGAAATCGGCATGGATTTTCTCGATGCCGATGCCCGCGCGTTACTCAAGTCCGCTGGCGCCGGCGTGCGCGATGGCAGCGAACGCGTGCGTTTTGACCGCGGCTTTATCCTGGAAAAGATCAGAACCGCACCATCGCTATTCACGCTGCATGCACGCAATCCAGCGCACAATCTTCACTTCGGCGGCGATGCGGTGATCTTCGCGCAAGTCGCCAGCACGCCGAATGCGTCCGATCTCGACAACGGACGTCGCCCCGGCAATCGCACCGATTTCCAGAACTTGTTACGTCTCGCGCAAAGCTACAACATCGTCCACATGACTGGCGGCTATCCCGTGGAGCCGGTCGATATCCACGCCTCGATCCGGCATCTCGATTGCCTGTCGGATATCGCCAAGCTCACCGATAAGGCTTTTCACGCCTACTCGCTGGGCCGCATGCGCAATCGCGATGCGATCGAGATCACACGGATCGCCCGTGGCATTTCCGATGCGCAACTCGACACCGAGCCATCGCTGATTTCGGTGATCAACTCGTCGTCGCCGCTGCGGCTCGATGCGCCGATGCTCACGGGCATCATGGAGATGAGTGCACGCGGGCAGGTCATCATCATGACGCCGTTCACGCTCGCCGGTGCGATGGCGCCGGTAACGATCGCCGGTGCACTAACCCAGCAGAACGCCGAGGCGCTGGCCGGCATCGCCTTCACGCAGGTGGTGAGGCCCGGCGCACCGGTCGTCTACGGCGGCTTCACTTCGAACGTCGACATGAAGAGCGGCGCGCCGGCGTTCGGCACGCCGGAATACATGAAGGCGCAGTTCGTCGGCGGACAATTGGCGCGCCGTTACAATCTGCCGTACCGCACCTCGAACACCTGCGCGGCCAACACCGTCGACGCGCAAGCCGCATGGGAAAGCGTGTTCTCGTTGTGGGGCGCGATCATGGGTGGCGGCAATTTCGTGTTGCACGCGGCCGGATGGATGGAAGGCGGGCTGACCGCCTCCTTCGAAAAGACTATCGTCGATATCGACCTGCTGCAGATGGTGGCCGAATTCCTTGAACCGCTGGACGTTTCGGCGGATGCGCTCGGCCTCGATGCCATGCGCGAGGTTGGTCCCGGCGGACACTACTTCGGCGCCGCACACACCCAAGCGCGCTATCAGAATGCGTTCTACGCGCCGTTGCTGTCGGACTGGCGCAACTTCGAGAGCTGGGCGGAAGCTGGCTCACCGACCGCCATGCAAAAAGCCAACGCGGTATGGAAGGACACCCTCGCCCGCTACGAACGTCCTCCGATGGAGGCCGCCGTCGAAGCCGAGCTCGATGCGTTCGTCGCGCGCCGCAAGTCCGAGGGTGGGGTGAAGACGGATTTT
>JANOOW010000523.1:0-8597 GCA_031421555.1 Hyphomicrobiaceae bacterium
ATTTTTGCAAAAGCAAAAATCGAGCCCCGTCGTCCTCCTCCTTCTCAAGGGGGAGGACAGGTAAATGCCGGATATTCCTCGTTTACCTATAACCGGCGCATCAGCGGGGCTCCCGCAGGCGGCCTGCGGCAAATGCCCAGAAAACCGCCAGCAACGTGGCGGCGAGCGCCCACCACGTCAGCGCATATTCTAGGTGCCGGTTCGGAATATTGATCTGACCCGCCGCCGGTTGCGGCAGGCCGCCAGCGGGAACGGGTTTCAGCAACTCGACATAAAGCTCAGGCCGCTCGATTTTCGGTTGCGCTGACGCGGGAAATAGCTCCGCCGGGTTGCGAATGAACCAGATATTGCGCGCAGCGTCGTTGGTCCCTGTGAACGTCGCTCTCTGCTCGGCCGACCGGACCAGGCCTGTGAACGAGATTTCACCCGCAGGTTGCCCTTCAGTCCGGCTCGCCGGATCCTTGCGCGTCTCGGGCACGAACCCGCGATTGACAACAATGGTCTGCCCGCTACCGGCAATGCGGAATGGCGTCAGTATCCAAAAGCCCTGACCGCCGGCCCTACCAGCGCGAGGCCTTTCGATGCTGGTATACACATACCGCTCGTTCGCCAGATCGAACGTGCCCGATAGCTGCACGCTGATGTAATCGCACGATTGGGCGAGGCCTACTTTTTCCACCGTCTCGCAGCGCAGTTCAGCAAACGCCGCGGCATCGATCGGTGGGGCGGCGGATCGCGCAGCGATAGTGGCGACCAGCTCTTCCTTCCACGCCTTGCGGTTCCACTGCCATGTGCCGAGCCCGAGCAGAATAGCAAATGCGCATGCCGTTGCGATCGCCGGCGCCAAAAGCTTCGCGCCCTTGAGGCGTGACGGCATATTGATTGTAGACGTCATTCGCCCGGCACCGGCATCGCACCCTGCCCACCCAACGGCGTGCCGCGGGGCGTCTTGTTTGACCGCCGCTCGCTGAACCGCCTGACCACGACGTAGAACACCGGCGTGAACAGCAGCCCGAATAACGTTACGCCGATCATGCCCCAGAACACCGCTGTTCCGAGCGCGATGCGCAACTCCGCGCCTGCACCCTGCGCGATGTAAAGCGGGATGACACCGAGCGTGAACGCCAGCGACGTCATCAGGATCGGCCGCAACCGCATCTGCGAGGCCTCGACCGCAGCGCTGATCCGGTCGCGCCCCTGTTCCTCCAGCTGTTTTGCGAACTCGACGATCAGAATGGCGTTTTTAGCCGCCAGCCCGATCAGCACGACGAACCCGATCTGTGTCAGGATATTGATATCGAGCCCGTGCAGCCAGACGCCGAACACCGCCGACAGCAGGCACATCGGCACGATCAGCATGATCGACAGCGGCAACGACCAGCTTTCATATTGGGCCGCCAACGCCAGGAATACGAACAGCACCGATAGCGCGAAGATGTAATAGCCGGTCCGCCCCGCGCGCTTCTCCTGGAACGACAGATCGGTCCACTCGTAGCCGACACCCTCCGGCAACACGCGCGCCGCCACCTGTGCCACCATCTCCAAGGCCTGCCCGGACGACACGCCGGCCGCACCCTGACCGTTGATTTCGACCGTGGGGAACAGGTTGTAGCGCGGCACCCGGTCCGGTCCGGCGATCTCCTTGAAGGTGACGAGCGATCCCAGCGGCACCATCTGTCCGTCGGCGTTGCGCACCTTGATGCGTGCGACATTGTCCGGGTCGAGCCGGAAGTTGCCATCTGCCTGTGCCGTTACACGATAGGTGCGGCCGAACATGTTGAAGTCATTGACGTAGGCCGAGCCCATGTAGATGCGCAGCGCCTCGAAGATATTGCCGATCGGCACCCGTAGCATCTGCGCCTTGGTGCGATCGACATCGACGAAGATCTGCGGGGTAACGGTTTGGAACGTCGTGAACGCGTTGTTCAGCCCGGGCGTCTGGTTCAGCGCCTGAATGAACTCGTTGGCTGCACGCGAAAACTCATCCGACCCGAGCCCAGCTTTGTCCTGCAGGCGGATCGAATAGCCCGATGCAGCGCCGATGCCGCGGACCGGCGGTGGCACGAACACCAGTGACTGCGCTTCCTGGATCACCGACAGGCGCTGCCGCAGATCCGCTGCGAGTTTTTGAACGGTTTGGCCCTTGTTCGCGCGCACCATGAAATCATCGAGCACGATGAACATCGCGGCCGCATTCGACGCGTTGGTGAAGGTCGCGCCCGACCGTCCGGTAAAGCCCGAGGTAAACGCGATCCCCGGCGTGGTCAGGATGATCTCGTTGGCGCGCCGCATCACCTCGTCGGTGCGTTCCAACGAGGCACCGGCCGGCAGCTGCAGCGATGCGATGACGATGCCGCGATCGAGCGCCGGGATAAATCCGGTCGGCGTATTTTGCACGAACCAGACCGCCAGACCAATCAAGCCGAGGTAGATCAGAAGCATCACGCCCGAGATCCTTATCAATCCGCGAACGAGGTGGGCATATCCCCGCTCCAGCGCACCGAACGCGTAATTGAAGCCCCTGAACAGCAAATGCAGAGGTGCGGCGAGTATGCGCATCACATTGAAGCGGGACGTCTCCTGCGCACCATGCGGCCTGAACAGAATTGCCGCCAACGCTGGCGACAACGTCAGCGAAACAAACGCCGAGATTAGAGTAGCCGTGGCGATGGTGACGGCAAACTGCCGGTAAAATTGCCCAGTGATGCCGGGCACGAAAGCGGTGGGGATGAATACCGCCGTCAGCACCAGCGCGATGGCGATCAGCGCCGTACCCACCTCGTCCATCGTGGCGCGCGCCGCCTCGAGCGGTGGCATGCCGCCGGCCAGTTTACGCTCGACGTTTTCGACCACGACGATCGCATCGTCGACGACGATGCCGACGGCGAGCACCAATCCGAACAACGTCAGCGTATTGAGCGAGTAACCCAACCCCAGCATGACCGCACAGGTGCCGATCAACGACACCGGAATTGCCACCACGGGAATGATCGTCGCCCGCCATGTCTGCAGGAACAGCAGCACGACAAGCACCACGAGCAACACCGCTTCCAGGATCGTCTTGTTCAGCTCCCTGATCGAAACTTCGATGAACTCGGTCGGGTTGTAGCGGATGCGATATTCGAGCCCCTTGGGGAAAGCACCGCTCAAATCACTCATCGCCTTCTTGATGTTGTTGACCGTCTTCAGCGCGTCGGAGCCTGGCTGCTGGGTCATCACCACGACCGTCGCCGGATCGCGATCCTGATAGCCAAAGGTGGTGTAGTTCAGCGCGCCCAATTCGATGCGCCCGATGTCGCGCATGCGGACCACACGGCCATCGGCGCTCGATTTGACGATGATGTCCTCGAACTCACCAGCCTCTTTCAGCCGCCCCTTGAGTTGCAGCGATTGCTGGAACGCACCCGTCGCCTTGATCGGCGGTTCGCCGATCGATCCGCCTGCTACTTGCAGGTTCTGCGCGCGCAAGGCTGCGACCACTTCGTCAGCTGTCAAACCCAATCCGGCGATGCGTTCCGGATCGAGCCAAACGCGCATCGAATATTCGCGTGCACCGAACAAGTTCACCGCGCCCACACCCTCGATGCGGGACAGCACGTCACGCACGTTGAGCAGGGCATAGTTCGAGATGTAGACTTGGTCGTAAGTTTTATCCGGCGACACGAGATGCACGACGACCAGCAAATCCGGCGAGTTCTTGCGCACACTCACGCCGGAACGGCGCACCTCGTCCGGCAACCGCGGTTCGGCGGAGGCGACGCGGTTTTGCACCAGCACCTGCGCCTTGTCGATATCGGTGCCGATCTCGAACGTGATCGTCAGCCCCATCGAGCCATCGCTGGTAGACTGGGAATACATGTACAGCATGCCGTCGACGCCGTTGACTTCCTGCTCGATCACGGCTGCCACCGTATCGGCGACGGTCTGCGCGCTCGCACCGGGGTAGGTTGCGGAAACCGAAATGGTCGGCGGCGTGATCTCGGGAAACTGCGTGACCGGCAAACCGGTATAGGCGATGGCGCCGATGATGGTGATGAACAGCGACACCACGATCGCGAAAATGGGTCTGACGATAAAGAAGCGGCTGAAGCTCATGACCCATACCTTGACGGCAACGCCGCTGTTACTGCTGCGTCACGGCGGCCGGCGCTGCATTCGCAGGAGCATTGGATACCTGCAGCGGCTCTCGCTTCGGCGTGACCTTCTGGCCGGGACGCGCGCGCTGGAGCCCCTTGATGATCACCCAGTCCTCCGGATTGAGCCCGGTGCGAACGATGCGTAATCCGCCATTGATCGGCCCGAGCGTCACGACCTTGCGGGCGACGGTGCCATCATCGGCGACGGTGTAGACGAACTTGTTCGCCTGGTCGGTTCCAATTGCATCGTCGGGCAGCATCACCGCGCGATAGGATTGCGATCCGGCAATGCGAGCACGGCCGAACATGCCGGCGGTAAACAGCCCCGCCTTGTTGTCGAGCACCGCGCGAGCCCGCAGCGTGCCCGTAGCATTATCGAGCCGGTTGTCGGTGAAATCCAGGCGGCCAGCATGCGGGAAGCCCTTGTCGTCCGGCAGCGCGATCTCGATCGAGGCGCCCGCTTGGCCAGGCTTCGTCCCACCATTGGCGCCAAGACGCTTGTACTTGATCGTGTTGTTTTCGCTGACGTCGAAATAGAATTGGATCGGGTCTTGCGTAACGATCGTCGTCAGCAGGCTCTGCGCGCCCGCTCCGCCGCCGTTGACGTAGTTGCCGACGGACACGAGGTTGCGGCTCGCACGTCCATTCAACGGACTCGTTATCTTCGTGAAGGACAAGTCGAGTTCGGCGGTGCGCACCTTGGCTTCGGCCACGTTGACGGCGGCCTCCGCCTCGCGTTTCAAGTTTTCGCGATCGTCGAACACTTTCTCCGAAATGATCCGGCGATCCACCAGCGGCTTGCCGCGGACGACATCCTTCAATGCGCTTTCGACTTTGGTCGCCGCAGCGGCGAGTTCAGCCTTCGCCGACTCGAGAGCCCGTTCGAACGGCCGCGCATCGAGCGTGAACAGCGGATCGCCCTTCTTGACCGTCTGACCATCGGCGAAGTGCACCTCCGTCAGGAAGCCCGACACCCGTGCCCGCACCTCGACAAAATCGACGGCATCGAAGCGGCCCGTGTATTCGTCCCACTCGACGATATCGCGCGCGACCGGCTGACTGATCGTGACGAGTGGCGGCGGCGCTCCCGGAGCCTGACCGCCGGCCGGTGCGCGGCCTCGTTCTGGCCCGGACGAAAATGTGCTGGTGATCGTCTGCCACTGCTGTGCGAACCAGCTAGGTTGAGCCTCGGCAGCCGGGGCTTTATTGTCCACCGCCTTTGGTTCCGCCGGTTTCGAGGGGGCGGCCTGAGCCGATGTCACCGGCTGCTGCGCACTGGCCACGCTTACACCAGCGGCCATCATGATGCCGAAGAATGCAAGTGCCGCCGATGACTGACCTAACCGCACACGGAGCCTCGCTTGTTCGTAAGCTATCAATTCTCAAATACAGATGGGCCCACACGCCGTCTTCGACATCTGGGCCCATCTAGCTCTTCGACGTCAACGCACCAGCAATAGCAGGCCGGCGTCGACGTGGGCTTCACAGTTGCGTGGCTAGTTAATCAGCCAGCAATCCGAAGGCAATGCCCCTTAATAACGCACATATCCCCTGGGAATGTACCTAACCTCACCTTGCGACGCCCCATCACCTGGCTAGCGCATTTCGCCACTCCGCGAAGGTTGCGCGTAATAGCTGTACGCTGGACGGTAAGATTGGCCGTAGCCGTACGGTGGAGCGGGGCGCGCGTAGGCGTAACCATAGCCATAACCCGCCGGCCGTTGGATACGCGGGGTCGACGAACGGAACGCACCATCGTCATCGCGGCGGCGCTTCGATGCCACTTCGACATCACGGAACTTCGGCGATCCCCGAACGACGATCCGGGTCGATGTCAGCCCATGTTTCTGCACCAGACCATAGAACGTTGCGGCAGCGGACGGCGCCAGTCGCACGCACCCGTGCGAGGCTGGATTGCCGAGACGGTGCGTGGCCTGCGTAGCGTGGGTCGCGATGCCGCCGTTGAAGAACACCGAATGGGGCATCGGCGCATCGTCGTACTGCTTGGAGAACCAGGTCTTCGCCATCCACTGCGGGCGGAACGAACCGGCCGGCGTCGGGTGCTCCCTGTCACCCGATGAAATCGGCCAAACGTGCAATGTCTGGCCACCTGAACTCACCGTCATCCGTTGCGCGGTCAAATCGATGTCGGCCGTCAGCGTGACGACGATCGGCTTCGGTGCTGGCGGCTTTTCAGCGGCTTCGGGAGCGACCGGCGTTGCGGGAGCTGGAGCCACGGGAACCGACGTTTCAGTGGCGCCCGTCTGTGGCTCTGGCACGGCATGGGCTGAGAAGGGAAGCGATGCCGCCATCAACATGACAAGGGCTACACTCGGCAACGATTTTACGCGCATAAACTGCACTCCAACGGCACTCAGGAATTGCTTAGGGGATGGGTCGTACTTTCATAGCAATACGATCAAGACGCGTTTCAGTTTCAATCGTGTCGCGACATAAACACGTGAACGCCTTCGGATTGTTTAATGGGCGCTAAAAATGCGGCGATAATCCGGGAAACGCGACGCAACTATTCAGTAATAACTCCGGTGCGGAAGAGCAGCGTGGAGTCTCCGAATGAGTAGAAGCGATACTTGCTGGCGATGGCCCGTGCATAGGCCTTCTGCATCGTGTCGAGGCCAGCGAACGCACTCACCAGCATGAACAGCGTCGAGCGTGGCAGGTGGAAGTTAGTCATCAAAATATCGGCAACGCGGAATTGAAATCCCGGCGTTATGAAGATCGACGTATCGCCGCTCCACGCCTTGAGCTCGCCATCGCCACTGGATGCCGCCGCACTTTCGAGCAGGCGCAAGGCCGTTGTACCAACCGCTACGATGCGCCCGCCGCGCGCACGAACCTTTTCGATTGCCGCTGCCGTGTCAGCCGAAAGCGATCCCCACTCGGCATGCATTCTGTGATCTGCCGTGTCAGCGGCCTTGACTGGCAGGAAGGTTCCTGCGCCCACGTGCAAGGTCACGAAATGCCGCTCGATCCCGCGTGCGTCGAGGCTCGCAAACAGCTCATCGGTGAAATGCAAGCCCGCCGTCGGCGCTGCGACCGCACCATCGCGGGCGGCATAGATCGTCTGGTAGTTCTCTACATCCGCCGCTTCGATCGGCCGCTTCAATGCGATGTACGGCGGTAACGGCATGTGTCCCACCGCCGCGATGGCCTCATCGAGAAAAACGCCCGCCAGATCGAACGCGATCTCGACTTCGCCCGCGTCACCCTTTGCGGCGACCTGCGCTTCGAGCCGACCCAACATGCAGCTGCCGGCGGAATGGCCGAACCGCAACCGGTCGCCAGCCGCCAACCGCTTTGCGGGCCGGGCGAACGCTAGCCATCGCGCGTCGCCGATGCGCTTGTGCAGGTTGAAGGAGACCCGCGCCTCGGACCCATCCCGGATGCGGACGCCATCGAGGGCGGCTGGAATAACGCGCGTGTCGTTGAACACCATCGCATCGCCCGGCCGCAGCAGACTTGGCAGATCACGGACGATATGATCGGCGAACATGTCGACGGCATCCGGCTGCACGACGAGCATCCGCGCCGCATCCCGCGGCGACACCGGATGCAACGCAATCGCCGTCTCAGGCAGATCGAAATCGAATAGGACGGTTTTCATCAGTTGTCAGGAATGCAACGGGTGTGGCGCCACTTCGGCGCCATATCCGATTGCCGCGCGTACATCATCTGCCGTCAACTGCGGATAGGCGGCAAAAATGCTATCGACGTTTTCGCCAGATGCCAAAAAATCGAGGATTAGCGAAACCCACAAGCGCGTTCCACGAATACACGGCTTGCCGAAACAAATGTTCGGGTCGATTGAAATCCGATCGCGTAGAAACGTGTCCATTTAGAATTGATACGCCAAAGTAGCGAGGGGGGCTAGTCGGCGATTCAAGCCCGCGCTGTCAGAACTGGCGTTCAATAGAGCGGGCTGGGTCTCGCCGCCGTGTTGGTGTCGGACCCGGAGGCTCTAGCACCATCGCGGATGACGGATCACGCCTTGACGTCGGCTGCGACTTTCATCGAGACCATCTTGTCGGGATCGCGCACTGGCTCGCCCTTCTTGATCTTGTCGACGTTCTCCATGCCCTCGATCACCTTGCCCCAAGCCGTGTACTGCTTATCGAGGAAGCCGGCATCGCCGAAGCAGATGAAGAACTGGCTGTTGGCGCTGTCCGGGCTCGACGAGCGCGCCATCGAACACACGCCACGCACGTGCGGCTCGGCGTTGAACTCGGCCTTCAGGTTCGGCAGCTTCGATCCGCCGGTGCCGGTGCCGTGCGGGCAGCCCGTCTGGGCCATGAAGCCCTCGATCACGCGATGGAACACGACGCCGTCGTAGAAGCCCTGGCGCGCCAGCGTCTTGATGCGCTCGACGTGCCTGGGGGCGAGCGCGGCGAGCAGCTCGATGACGACGCGCCCGTGCGTCATCTGCATGATCAGCGTGTTCTC
>JANOOW010000524.1:0-4653 GCA_031421555.1 Hyphomicrobiaceae bacterium
GGCGGCGCGCGGGCGCTGCCTTTGCAGGATCCCCAGCCGAGGCGCTCGAGCCTACGCGGGCGCCGCAGCGGCCGGCCGGCAATCGCCGCCGTCGTGAAACGCGCCGGCTCAATCCGATGCTGCGCGCCGTGAACGCGCTGCTAACCGTGATGACTGTTGGGCTCGGGTTGTTCGGGTTTGCCGCGTACTGGGTTTCGACCGAGATCAACAAGGATGGACCGCTGAAGGAAGCGCGCAGCTTTGTGGTGCCGCGAGGCGAAGGCGCGCACGATATCGCCAAACGGCTCGAGGCGGACGGCATCATCGGCAGTCAGCAGATGTTCGTGACGCACTACCTCGGGCGGATCATGACCAGCTGGATCGGCGGACAGGCGCTACAACTCAAGGCTGGCGAGTACGAGGTGCCAGCGGGTGCCAGCCTGAAGGCCGTATCCGAGATCCTGGGCGAAGGACGTTCGACGCTTTACCGGGTGACGGTCCCCGAAGGGCTGACCAGTGCGCAAATCGTTCAGCGCCTGCGTGCCGATCAAAATTTGACCGGCGAGATCACCGCGGTGCCGCCGGAAGGCACTTTGTTGCCGGATACGTACAAGTATGCGCGTGGCATGACGCGCCAGCAACTCGTCGAAATAATGCAGGGCGATCAGCGCAAACTCCTCGAGCGCCTGTGGGCGTCGCGCCAGCCTGACCTGCCTTTCAAGACGCCAGAGGAGGCGGTAACCTTTGCCTCTATCGTGGAGAAGGAAACCGGCCGCAACGATGAGCGCGAGAAGGTAGCGGCCGTGTTCGTCAATCGCTTGCGCCAGAATATCCGCCTGCAGTCCGATCCGACGATTCTGTATGGATTGTTCCAGGGCGAAGTCGCGTGGGGGCGTGCGATCTACAAGTCTGAGATCCAGCAGAAGACCGCGCACAATACCTATCAGATCGACGGCCTGCCGCCGACGCCGATCTGCAATCCGGGCAAGTCTGCGCTGGAAGCCGCACTCAATCCTGCGAAGACCAACGATCTGTTTTTCGTGGCCAACGGGCAAGGTGGCCACGTCTTCACGCAGAACCTGAAAGATCACAACGCCGCAGTCGCCAATTGGCGCAAGATCGAACAGGAGATTCGCGCGAAGCAGGCAACCGCCGCCGCCGGTAAGGCTGCCGCGAAAGCAGCACAACCCGCCCAGCAGCCAACACCGTCCCTTTCAGCGCCGACGCCCGATGTGGTGCAAACGCCGGCGCTGGAGGCCGCCGCGACGCCAGCGTTGAAGGACGCGAAGGCAACAGCCCTGCCAGCGCCACAGACCACTGCGGCTTCCGCGGATGCGGTCGTCGTACCGCTCCCGGTCCGCAAGCCGAAGCGGCCGTGAAGTCTTGGCATCCTAGGCGGACGAAGCCAACGTTCGTGCGAGACGCTTGGCGTGGATGAGCCCGCGCTCTATGGTCCGCCACGGCACGCGCACACTTGCGTGCTCCTGATCAACAGAGCGCGCAATCGATGACGATCAAAAGCATGACTGGGTTCGCCCGCACCGAAGGAGCGCTGGGTGCGACGCGCTGGGCATGGGAAATCCGCGCGGTCAACGGCCGCAATTTAGATCTGCGCCTGCGGTTGCCACCGGGTTTCGATGCACTCGAACCGCGCGTGCGCGAGATCGCAATGGCTAAGTTCCAGCGCGGCAGCATTCAGATCGGCTTGAATGTCAAACGCGAGGAGGGCGTCACCGCGATCCGGCTCAACGAGCAGGTGCTTCAACAGGTGCTCGCAGCAGCAAATCGCGTTCGCGAGATGACCGGCGCACCGCCCGCCAGCGTCGAGGGCCTGCTCGGCATCAAGGGCGTCCTGGAAGTTGCCGAGGCGAGCGAGACCGAAGCCGAGACCGAGCAGCGCATGGCGGCCTTGACTGCATCGTTCCAGGAAGCTGTCGGTGGTGTCGTCGCCGCCCGTGTGGCGGAAGGCCGCCGCCTGCAAAAAGTGCTGCTCGATCAGGTGGAAGAGATCGCAAGTCTGACGCACGCCATCGAGGTCAATCCCAATCGCTCGGCCGATGCCATCAAGCGGCGCATGGCGGAGCAGGTGGCGCGGTTGATCGAGGCCTCGTCGACACTCGATCCCGCGCGTCTGCATCAAGAGGCGATCCTCGTCGCCACCAAAGCCGACGTAGAAGAGGAACTGAAACGGCTAGCCGTGCATGTGGCTGCCGCGCGCGACCTGTTGGTTGATGAAAACGGTGTCGGCCGCAAGCTCGACTTTTTGGCACAGGAGTTCAATCGCGAGGCCAACACGGTATGTTCGAAGGCAGGCGATTCGACCGTGACGGGCCTTGGCTTGTCGCTGAAGTCCGTGATCGAGCAATTTCGCGAGCAGGTACAGAACATTGAGTGACCAGACGATCAGCCAGATTTCGCCCGGCCGCCGCGGCTTGCTGCTGGTGTTGTCGTCGCCATCGGGTGCGGGCAAGACCACGCTCGCCAAACGCGTGCTGAGCGCCGACCGCAACATCGGCCTGTCGGTTTCGGTAACGACACGCACGCCGCGACCGGGCGAGCAGGAGGGCGCCGACTACTACTTTCGCAATGAGAAACAGTTCCTCGCCCAGCGCGATGCCGGCGATTTGCTGGAGTGGGCGAAGGTGTTCGGCAACTACTACGGCACGCCGCGTGCGCCGGTGGAAGCTGCGATCGCATCGGGGCGCGACCTGCTGTTCGACATCGACTGGCAAGGCGCACAGCAACTGAAGGAGAAGCTGCCGCAAGACCTGGTGCGCGTGTTCGTTTTGCCACCGTCCGCGCAGGTGCTGGAGAACCGTTTGCGTAGCCGCGCCGCAGATCCACCCGATGTGGTTGCGAAGCGGATGGCGGAAGCCGCCTCGGAGATGAGCCATTGGCCCGAGTACGACTATGTCATCGTCAACGGCGATCTGGAGACGAGCGTTGCCGAATTGATCGCGATTTTGACGGCGGAGCGCCTGAAGCGCGAACGCTTGATCGGACTTTCGGATTTCGTGCGGGGACTGCACGGTACAAGTTGAGATCACCGAAAAGCGTTAGGAGGACACGATGTCCCGCACTTTAATCAAAAGCCTTGCAGGACTGCTGCTGGCAGCAGCGATGGCAACCTCGAGTATTGCCGCCGATACCGTCGTCTCAAAGGATGCGCCGGACCTCACCGCCATCCGCGTCAAGATCAAGGCGCGCGATTTTTCCGGTGCGATCGTCGACCTGAACAAGATGACGGAGACCGTTCAGCACGCTGACATCTACAACTTGCTGGGCTTCAGCCTGCGCAAATCGAAAGACTACAAGGCGGCCTACACGTACTACCAAAAGGCGCTCGAATACGATCCCGCGCACAAGGGCGCACACGAGTATCTCGGCGAACTTTACGTCGAGACGGGCGACATGCCGAAGGCGAAAGAGATGCTCGCCAAGCTGAAGGCGTTATGTCCCAGCGGCTGTGAAGAGCGGGAAGATTTGCAAAACGCCATTCGTGAAGCGAGTGCTAAACCCAAATCGGCAACCAAGGTGAAGTGAGCGGCGGCGATCGATCGAAAGGCTGGCAATTGAGACTAGTGAAGATCGCACTCATCACCGTCTTTTGTCTATGGTTCGCGCTGCTCACGTTGCTCTATCTGTTCCAGCGCAAACTGATCTACGTGCCCTACGGCGATGAGGTGGCGCCGTCCGCTGTTGGCTTGGCAGATTTCAAGGTAGAGCGGCTTGCAGCTCCCGATGGCGCATCGCTCGTCGTTTGGAGCGCCGACGCTAAGCCAGGGCAGCCGACGATCTTATATTTTCACGGCAACGGTGGCGGCTTGCAAAATCGCGCCAACCAATTCGTTGCGCTGCGATCTCAGGGCTGGGGTTTGTACGCGATGAGTTATCGCGGCTACTCGGGCTCGACAGGTTCGCCGGGCGAAGCTGCCAACGTCGCCGATGCGTTACGTGCCTACGACGCATTGCGAGCGAAGGGGGTCGCTGCCGCCGACATCGTCCTCTATGGCGAGTCGCTCGGTAGCGGAGTCGCGGTTCAGGTCGCAGCAGCCCGGCAGGTGGCAGCTGTGGTGCTCGAGTCGCCGTACTCGTCGATCGTCGACATTGATGCTTACCGCTTCTGGTACTTTCCCGCGCGCTGGGGTCTGGAATATCGATACAACTCGGACGAACACGTAGCGCTGGTGACAGCCCCCGTACTAATTTTTGCGGGGGCGCGCGACACCATCGTGCCAGCGATTTTCGCCCGTCGCTTGTTCGACGCGATCCCAGGCGTGAAGCGCTACGTCGAATATCCGGACGGCTGGCACATCGACGCCTTCCGCCACGGTGGACTAGCCGAAGTGCGCGCCTGGATCGCGAAGGCGAGAGGGAGTAGGGAGTAGGGCGGAATAGCGAAGCGTATTCCGCTGCGGTCGCGGCCGGTCGCGCGGTGCGTGTCGTGGTCAATACGCGAAGATGCCATTGCACCCTCCGATGCCGCACCGGCCAGTCGGCTCACCTGCTCGCGACGGCAATGCCGGAGCCGATCAACATCACGCCCGTCGCTTGATTGAGCCGCTTCACGGCGCGTGGAGTTCAGCAGCCGCCGCGCCCGTTCGATGACGATCATGTAGCCGCTGTACACGACTACCGAAACGGCGACCACGACCGCCATCAGGATACCAAAAT
>JANOOW010000525.1:0-11478 GCA_031421555.1 Hyphomicrobiaceae bacterium
CGAGCGGCGTCTTGCCAGTTCCGCCAGCGGTGAAATTACCGATGCAAATAACCGGCAATGTAGACTTGTAGGGCACCGTTGTGTGCCACCGGCGGGCGGCGATCCACCCGGTGATCCGGCCTACTGGCCGCAGCGCACGTGCGATGCCAGTATCTGAGGCCCCGTACCACCAGCGCGGTTCTTCAACCGGCACGCGCAAGGCTCCCCGGTGGCAACGCATCTGCAGCGCTGGGTACATCCGCAGGTAATAGCTGCAGCAGGGCTGCAACCGTCAACGCCAACGCACCCGACAAGCGTTCGAGCGCTGCGAGGCCACCTGCCTGCACTGCGGCCAGCTTGGCAGGGTCGGCCAACAGTTGCTGTACTGCGGACGCTATGGCTTCAGCCGAGGCGACCGGGATGGCGCCACCCTGTTTGAACAGCGCCTGATAGACTTCGGTGAAATTGCCGACGTGCGGTCCCGTCAGCACGGCAGCTCCGAGACGGATGGCCTCGATCGGATTTTGTCCGCCCTGCGTTCCGGGGCCGACGCCCAGCGACTTGCCAAGGAAGGCCACCGGCGCCAGCCGATAAAGTTTGCCGAGTTCGCCAATCGTATCGGCGATATAGATTTGCGTTTTGTCATCGGGCAACTCTCCCGCCGAGCGCAAGGAAACAGCAAGACCTTTCGCCCGTAACAGTGATGCGATGATTGGGCCGCGCTCCGGGTGGCGTGGTGCGATGATGGTGCAGAAATCTGGCGATGTCACAGCGAGTAGCCGATGCACTCCGGCTGCGATCTCATCCTCGCCGGGGTGCGTGCATGCGAACACCATCAACGGCCGCGTGCCGAGCGCATCCTGCAATGCCGTCAGCGCAAGCGCGTCGACTGGCAGCGGTGGTGCATCGACCTTGAGATTACCGGATGGCACGCTGCGCCGGGCGCCGACATCAGCGAACCAGCGCGATAGCTTTTCGGTTTGCGCGAGCACGACCGAGAACCGGTTGAACAGCGGGCGCGACATGCCGCGCTGCTTCATCCAACGCTTATAAGAACGCGGCGAAAGCCGGGCGTTGACCAGTGCGAGCGGGATATGGCGGTCCGCCGTCGCAAGGATGAGGTTCGGCCAAATCTCGCTCTCGGTAAAAACGGCAAGATCCGGCTTCCAGTGATCGAGGAACTTCGCGACGAACCGCGGACTGTCCAACGGGATGTATTGATGGAGATCGCGCGGGTCGAGCCGTGCACCGGCATGTGCGGCCGATGTCGTAGTGCCGGTCGTCACGAGAAAACGCAACTGTGGACGATGACGGCGAACCTCGTCGATCAGTGGCAGTATGGCATTCGTCTCGCCGACGCTTGCCGCATGAACCCAGGCGAGCTCGCCCTCCGGTCTCGGCTTTCCAGCGATACCAAGCCGTTCGCCACGACGCGCTGGATCCTCCTTGCCGCGCCGTTCACGCCAAGAGAGAATGCTTGGCGCCAGGGGCTCGGCTGCCCGCATGAGCGCACGATATACATTGAGGCGATTGCCCGGGCGCGCAGGGGCAGCGGTTGGATCCGATTCGTGCGGCGTCGCTCGCGCCGGATCGGCACCACATAGCCCATACGCTCTTTTTGTCGCATCGTTCATCGCCAGCTCAACGTCGACGCGGGCCGTTTCCAACGCTGCTTCGTCCGCGTCAGCGGCGACGCGGATCGGCTCGCCCACCACCACCGCAAGCCTCGAGTACGGTAAGTTGATCGTCATCCGGCTCCACGTGTCGAGCGAGTGATAGCGGCTCGACGCCACCGCCACGGGAATGACCGGCTTGCCCGAGATCTTGGCCAGCGTGACGATGCCCAGTCCGGCCCGGCGCGCAGGCCCGGGCGGCACATCGGCGGTCATGCCGACGCTGAAGCCGTCTTCGAGTGCGCTCTTGGCTGCGAGCAAAGCCCGTGCGCCACCACGGTCCCGCTTTCGAGATCCAGCGCCCGCGCCCCGGATCAGACCCATGCCAAAGCTTTGCAGAAGGTCACCGAGCAGGTCAGCGTCGCCGTGCCGTGCAACCATGATACGCACCTTGACCGACGCGGGATTAAGCACCGGCAGCATCATGAACTGGCCGTGCCACAGCGCGAAGATCATCGGGTGGTGGCCAGCGAAGCGCGCCGCAGCATCCGGCGGATCGTAGACGATGCGCGCGGTATTGTGGACGAACCGGATGTAGCGGACGAGTGCGCCGCTGCCGATCCGGCTCAATCGAGCCTTATCGATGGGAAGGCGCGCCATGTTTCAACTTTGAATCGCGTGCAGGATGAGCCCACCAGCTAGATTTCGTCGGGATCGCCCGCGACATTGATGCGAGGCGTGGCCCGCAGCCCCTTGATTGCAGTGTGTATAGCGGTTATTCAGCGATTGCAATGTGGGGATAAACGTCTTCCTGGGCTTATTAAGTTGCGTCGAGTGCCGGCTATCCGGCGAGCCCGTGACAGCACTTCATCCGAAAGTAGGAATGGCGACGCTCGTCAAACGAACCAGACGCGCCTTCAAGCGAGTGACCCTCGGTTGGCGGGAAAATTTGATGGCGCGCTCGCCAGACTGGGCGAAGCGTGCGCTCGGCCCATCGTTGACGCGAGCTGACTCACTGTTCGTGGATCATGGCATCGTGCGCTTGGTCTATCTCAACCGGGCGCGCGTCGGCACGCAGGTGTGGCGCTCGGCGCAACCCAACCCGAGCCAGATCAAGGGGTTCGCTGCCGAAGGCATCAAGACCATCGTCAATCTGCGCGGCCCGCGGGTATGCGGCAGCTACTGGCTGGAGCAGGACGCGTGCCGTCGCTACGGTATTGCGCTCGTCGAGTGCCAGATGCGCTCGCGCGCCGCGCCGAACCGGGAAGAACTGCGCCGCGCCCGTGATCTGTTCGAACGTATCGAGTATCCGATGCTGATGCACTGCAAGTCGGGCGCGGATCGGGCCGGGCTGATGAGTGCACTCTACAGCCACACGAAGTTGGGCCTGCCGATCGAGATTGCCGCCAAGCAGTTGTCGTTGCGGTACGGACACATCCGTCAAGCCGATACCGGCATCCTCGATCACTTCTTCGAGGAGTATCTGCGCTTCAATGCCGCGACGCCGATGCCGTTCTGGAATTGGGTCGACACGGTCTACGAACCCGAAGCCGTCACCAAGTCGTTTCAAGCGAACGGCGCCGCGTCGCGCATTCTCAGTGGCCTGCTACGGCGCGAATAGGCAGCACTTGTGCAGCAGGTGTCCCACCTTCGCCGGACATGAACTGCTGACGGCATAAATTGGCGTAGCTGCCGCCCTTGGCAAACAGCTCGGCGTGCGAGCCGCTCTCGATGATGCGTCCCTCCTCCATCACGCAGATGATGTCGGCGTTTTGCACGGTCGATAAGCGATGTGCGATGACGAGCGTGGTGCGATTTCGCGTGAACTTGGCGAGCGCATCCTGCACGAGCCGCTCGGATTCGGTATCGAGCGCGCTCGTCGCCTCGTCGAGCAGCAGGATGGGTGCGTCGCGCAGGATCGCGCGGGCCAGGGCCAAGCGCTGACGCTGACCGCCGGATAAACGTTGCCCACGATCGCCGATGCCGGTGTCGTAGCCGTTCGGTTGCGCCATGATGAAGTCGTGAGCGGCGGCAGCCTTTGCGGCCGCTATGATCGCATCCTCGGAGGCGTCCAAGCGGCCTAGTGCGATGTTCGCGCGGATCGTGTCGTCGAACAATGTCACGTCCTGACTGACGATCGCGATCTGCGAGCGCAGGCTCGCGAGCGTCACGTCGCGCAAATCCTGATTGTCGATTCGGATGCTGCCAGCGGTCACGTCGAACAAGCGCGGCACCAAGTTGATCAACGTCGATTTACCGGAGCCGGACCGGCCGACGAGCGCAACCGTCTTGCCCCCTGGAACAACGATCGACACTCCGGCGAGCGCCTGGATTTCCTCATCCTCCGGTTTCACGCGGCCGTAGGCGAAAGTGACATCATCGAATGCGATCTCACCCTTGGTCACGACGAGATCCTTCGCCGCCGGCCGGTCGATGACCACCGGTTTCTCGTCGAGGATGCCGTACATGCTTTCGGCGCCGGCGAGGCCCTCCTGAATGCGTGTCGACAGTGCGCCAAGCGCACGCACCGGCTGGGCTGCTAGTAGCAGCGCCGTCACGAAGCCGACGAAATCACCGATCGACGATGTTCCGCGGCTGATCCGCCAATAGGCGAAACCGATCACACCGGCGATGGCAACGCCGCCCAGCACTTCGAGGATGGGATCGAGCCGGGCGCGGCTTTTCACCGCCTTCGTGCGCAATCGCAGAACTTCGTCGAAGCTGCGGCCGACGCGCGTATTGGCGTAGTCCTCGAGCCGGAACGTCTTGATCAGCCGTGGACTGGAAAGTTGTTCGCTGACGAGCGAGACCATGCCGCCGAGTTCGGTTTGGGTCTGCTTGACGACCTTGCGCAGATGCTTGCTGATCATGAGGATCGGCAGCACCGCCAGTGGATAGATGCCCAAGACGATCAACGACAGCGCCCAATCCAGATAGATCATCGAGGCGATGTAGCCGACGATCGTCAGGACATCGCGCACCGAGGTCCCGATGATGGTTTGCGCGGCATTCTGCATCAGGTGAATATCAGTGAGGATCTTCGAGAGAAGGCGGCCGGGGGCGTCGCGCGTCAAGCTCGCGAAATCCGCATTCACAACGTGTTTGAAGACGTGCTTTTGAATGTCGGTCGACATCCGCTGAATGACATCGTTCGACGCGAGCGTCTGATAGTAGAGCAAGGTGCTCTTCAAGACGGTGACGCCGATGATGGAGAGCAAAATCCACGGTACTGCTGATGAGTTGCCAGAAAAAAGCGCGTCGCTGGCGTGCTTGATGATCGCAGGGTAGCTCGACGCCACGGCTGCCAATGCGAACGTCAGTGTCATGACCATGAACGCCTGGCGGCGCCGCGGCCATAACCAATCGAAGAAGTAGCGCTCGCTCAGCACCCACGACGGATTGCGCGCGGGTGGAGGCGGTGCCGAGGCGGTCAGACCAGTGATGGGTGCCGCGGTTGTGCTGGTTTCAGTCACGCTTGACCGCCGTTCAGGGTTTGGCCAATGCGGCGGTCGCGTCCGGATCAAGCAGCTTGTGCATGTGGACGATGAAGTAACGCATGTGCGCATTGTCCACGGTGCGCTGCGCGCTGCCCTTCCAGGCCTTGTAGGCTTCGGCATAGTTCGGATAGATGCCGACGACATCGAGTGCCGCAAGATCCTTGAACTCGATGCCTTCCAGCGACGTCAGCTCTCCCCCGAATACGAGGTGCAGAAGCTGCTTGCCTGATTGCATACTCATCGGCGTCAGCTCCTATCCATCGCGGTCCACTATCGAGCAACGTGTAACCGGTTGTTGACTATGCCACTTAACGGCTTTCCAACCCGTCTGTGGCATTGTTCGGGCATGGCCGCAACAGACGGCCGCTCGGGGTTGACAGGATGGCGTCGAGGAAATGCGGTTGGATGTGACGTCCAGCCGCGTTTCCATTGAGCGCAAGGCTGCTCAGGCTAGGCAAGGCCCGCCAGTGTGGACACGGCCATGTCCGCAATCAGAGCCAGGAAAATGGCCCAGCCGACGTCCTTGTTCGACCGGAAACGCCTGAGGCAATTGGCAGGATTATCGGTTTCCAGGGTCGAAACCTGCCACGACAGCTGCAACGACACCAAGGCCACTGCCAGGAAGAAAACGAGGTGCGCGTTCGCAAGAAAGCCCGCGATCGCCCATAGCACGACGGCGGCACCGTAAAATCCGCCCACCCAGTTCTGGGTATGATCGCCAAAGCGCAGTGCGGTCGAACGCAAACCGAGCAGCGCGTCGTCTTCCTTGTCCTGGTGCGCGTATATCGTGTCGTAGCCGATGGTCCAGGCCACGCAGCCGGCGTAGAGCACGATCGCCGCCTTATCCACAGTGCCGAAGACTGCTGCCCAACCGACGAGTGCGCCCCACTTGAAGGTCAATCCGAGCACAAGCTGGGGCCAGCTCGTGTATCGTTTCATGAACGGGTAGATCGCGATCAGGATCAGCGAGCCAAATCCAAGCCAGACCGTGAACCAATTGAACTGCAGCAGGACCGCGAGGCCGATCAACGAGAGAAACCCCGCCCACACCAGCGCATTGCGCACCGAGACGGCGCCAGAAGGGATCGGCCGCAGCGCCGTGCGCGCGACTTGCCCATCGTAGTTGCGATCGACGATATCGTTATAGGTACAACCGGCACCCCGCATCACAAAGGCGCCGATGAAGAACAAGCCGAGGTACCACAGGTTTGGATAAGGCCGGCCGCGGTAGAGTTCCGCCAGAGCCAACGACCACCAGCAGGGAAACAGCAGCAGCCACGAGCCGATCGGCCGGTCGAAGCGGGCTAGACGCAAGTACGGCAAAGTCGAGCGCGGCGCGTACCGGTCGACCCAGTTGCGCGAAGCGGCGTCGGGTAGCATCAGCTGATCGGGGCGTATGGTGACCATGCGACGGGGAGGGCTCACTGAAGGCGTACCTTTATTGCGGCCTATCATGCCCCTCTACACCGATCCAGCAGATAGGCTAACGTGTCGCGATGTCCCTGCATGATCTTGCCAGCCAAAGATTGTTCGTCGAAGCAGATTTGCTTGCCGGTGCTTCTCTTGACGCAACCGATGAACAGTTCAACTACCTGGTCCGGGTGTTGCGCATGGGGACGGGCGATGCCGTACTCGTCTTCAATGGCCGCGACGGCGAATGGCGGGCCACCCTGAGCAGTGCCGGCAAACGGTCCTGCGCACTGCTGATCGAGGCGCAAGTCCGTACCCAGATGAGCGGTCCCGACATCACCTACATGTTCGCGCCGCTGAAACGTGCCCGCCTCGACTACATGGTGCAGAAGGCCGTCGAGCTTGGCGTCAGGCGCTTGGTGCCGGTGCTGACGCGGCGCACGGTAGCGGAACGGGTGAACTTCGACCGGCTGCGCGCCAACGTCATCGAGGCGGCCGAACAATGCGGCATACTGCACGTAGCTGAAATCGCGCCGTTGACGAAACTCGACCGGCACTTGAGCGAGTGGGACGCCCCGCGCCGTCTGATTTTCTGCGATGAAGTTGCGCCGGTTGCCGATCCTATCGCAGCACTGGCCCCGTTACGCGGGCAACCGGTCGCGGTGCTGATTGGCCCGGAAGGCGGTTTCGACGACTATGAGCGCGACCTCGTGCGGACGTTTCCGCTGGCGACCGCAATCTCGCTCGGGCCGAGGATCCTGCGCGCGGATACGGCCGCAATCGCCGCGCTCACGCTCGTCAACGCCACGATCGGCGACTGGCGCTGATCAACCTTCCAAGTTCCAAACCCCACCCTTCAGGCGGCATGCAATGCCTTCGGCCTTGCGCGAGTATCTGCCCGAGGTCATGGCGACGATAATGTGCCGGCAGATGTGACCGGAGGCGTCCTTGAACGATGAAGTGGGTTGGATTGAGCCGCTCAAGCGGCCGTGTTTGCGGTGCCAAACGTAGGTTGCACCGTCGCCGGCTTCGGTCAGGGCAAACTGCATGGCTTCGAGTGCTGCGATCGCATCGGTGTCGTCGAGCGTCGCCTTGAGGTCAGCGAGTGAAGGTTTCGGCCACAGCTTATCGCGCGGCAGCGGCTCGTTCGATGGTTGCGCGGGGCAAGAGCAGCTGCCGTTCGACGAACTGCTGCCGCTTTCAGCGCCATTCGCTGCGCCGTTGCCGTTGGGTGTGGCTGGAACTTCGATTGCGCCGACGTCCCAACTGTTTGAATGTGCGAAGCTCGAATCGCTGCCGAGCAGGATCGACGTGCCGAGAAAAAATCCCAGTGCGCTGGTTGCAATTAACGATACGAGTGACGACGATGTACGCATGACAATACCCGGCTTTACGCGTGACGCTTACGAGGTTCGCAACAGGCCAACCCTGACGTTGAGGATATTGGCTGAAGTGGGTTAAGATCAGCTGAATGGGTGTGCCGCGAAAGATAACGGAGCCAAATTGGCTGACGATACCAATACCGAATGGGTCAAGAGCGGTTACTATACCGGGCCGGAAGCGGGTGATTTTTCGGTCGCAGACGAGCCGTTCGACCTGTTCGATAGTTGGTTCGCCGAGGCCCGCAAACATGAAGTGAACGATCCAAATGCGATGGCGCTCGCAACTGTGGATCCATCCGGCATGCCCAACGTCCGTGTCGTGCTGCTCAAAGGCCTCGACGCTGCGGCGGTGACCGATCGCGGCTTTGTATTCTACACCAATTTTGAGGGCGCCAAGGGGCGGGAGCTGCTGGCGTCGAAGAAAGCCGCGCTCAACTTTCACTGGAAGAGTCTGCGGCGACAGGTGCGGGTACGCGGCAACGTCACAACGGTCAGTGCGGAGGAGGCCGACGCTTACTACGCGACGCGTCCGAAGGGCAGCCGGATCGGCGCCTGGGCATCGGCGCAATCCCGGCCGCTCGAAAGCCGTTTCGCCTTGGAAAAGGCGGTTGCTGGATACACCGCGAAGTTTGCGCTGGGCAATATTCCGCGCCCGCCGCACTGGTCCGGGTTTCGCGTCACGCCGGTGGAGATCGAGTTCTGGCACGACCGGCCGTTCCGCCTGCACGAACGCATCACGTTCCGCCGGTCCGCCGTTGGCGCTGCATGGAACAAACAGCGGCTCTATCCGTAACGTAATCCACGCGCACCCACAGCTGCGTAATGTGACCACGACGGCCACTCGTGGTACAGGGCTCGCATGATGAAAAAAACGATCGAGACACGATCCGTGCCGAACAGCCAAATCTCCAACGCCGAACGGAAGACGCTGATTCTTACTGGCGCATCCCGCGGCATTGGGCACGCGACGGTCAAGCGTTTCTCATCGGCGGGCTGGCGGGTCATCACCTGTTCGCGGCAGCCGTTCCCAGAAGACTGTCCTTGGGAGATGGGCCCGGAAGATCATATTCAACTCGACCTGGCAGACCTCGATGTCACGGCTGAAGCCATCGGTCTGATGAAGGAGCGGTTGAAGGATCAGGGCAGCCGGCTACACGCTCTTGTGAACAACGCCGCGATCAGCCCCAAGGGGGCGAAGGGCGCCCGGCTGAACACGGTCGACACCCCGCTCGACGTTTGGCAAAAGGTGTTTCAGGTAAACTTCTTCGGACCGCTGGCCATTGCACGCGGGTTGCTCGACGAACTTGCCGCAGCCAAAGGCGCGGTTGTCAACGTGACGTCGATCGCTGGTGGCCGGGTGCACCCGTTCGCCGGTGCCGCCTACGCGACGTCGAAAGCGGCGCTCGCGTCTTTAACGCGTGAAATGGCTTATGATTTCGGCCGCCGCGATGTGCGCGTGAACTCGATATCGCCCGGTGAAATCGACACATCGATCCTGTCACCGGGTACCGACAAGATCGTGCAGGAGCAGATCCCCATGCGCCGCCTCGGCGAGCCGGAGGAAGTTGCCAAGGCGATCTATTTTCTGTGCACCGAGCAATCCAGCTACGTCAACGGGGCGGAGCTGCACATCAACGGCGGCCAGCACGTCTGACGGCCACGCGCGACTACGGCCACGCTTAGTCCGTACTGGACGAACACGCCCCGCTTTCCTGGCGCTGAGTTTGCTTCACTCGCGCTGACGGCAAATCATCTAAGACATCAAGCTTGTCGAGCGCCCGCGGCGCGATCAACGGGATCAGCCCAAGCTTTGTCAGTCTGCTTTTCGTCTCGTCGATTTCCTGCGCGCTATCCAGATACTCGACGCCAAATACGGGCTTGTTTTCGTTCAGTAGTTTTTCGATCAGTTGAGCACTATGCCGGATATCTTCTTCCGAATTCGGCTTCCCGTGCACGCTAGCGCCATACAGTAAGTCTTCTTTGCCAAGCCCGTCGATGTGAGACCGGTAGACCCTCGATGTGAGAAGCTCTTCGGCGTTCTGGGCCACCACGAAAAAAGGATCCGGGCCAAGTTCCGCTGCTTTCACTTTCGCAGTCCGCGAGATTGCACCGACGAACTCAATCATCTTCTGCCGGTAGTTCTGGCCGGCGTCGCCTAGCTCGCTATAGACATCGACGCGGTCCAGGTAGATGCCGTCGAAGCCGGCCTCAACGATCTTATCGACGTAGGACTTCTGCCCTTCAGTTCCCGCATATATTATCGCGTGCCACTGCGGGTGCGAGAAATCCACGATGAAGTTTTGGCACCAATTCTTGTTCTCGTGTTTGAGCCAAGCGGGCGGATAAATGCTCCAGATGTCCTGCCAGTAACTACGGTACTTTTCTGCTTCGCCAATGGATAAGTATGAGAGTACCACGCGGCGCGATCCGTCCGCTGCTCGCCGCAGCGATGCCAGATGTTCCGGCGTCAAGGCGTTCTCGTCGCCGCCATCCAGCGAATAGTCGACGACCAGCAGCTGGTTGGCTGATCGTTCCAACTTTTTCGGATCGATCGATTGCAGCTGATAACTCCAGCTTCGCACCTTCGTCAGCGCATCCTGTTCTAGGCCCGGCCGTTTATTTACGGCGAAAGCCTGCGAGGCTGAGATTGCAAGCAACCACAATGTAGCGACTGCACAAATCGATGATCGTGTCATGCGGCATCCAATATCTGTTCCAGTATGAAATCTGAAACGCGCGCGTGAGCTGACCGTTCCTCCAAACCCTTATCTCTATAAATTCATTGGACAGCCGATCGACCAGCGGGATGTGTCAATGCGATAGCAAAACCGGTATGTCAGCAGCCTGCAGGATGTGTTGCGTTGCACCGCCGAAGATCATCTGCCGCAACCGGCTTTGCGTATAAGCGCCTTTGATCAACAGGTCGGCGCCAAGCCGCCGAGCCTCGACCAAAATTGCTTCGCCCGTGCTGCTCCTCGGTGCCGGCTTCACCTTACTCTCGATGCCCCGGATATTGTGGGCCGACAGATAGTCGAGCATATCCGCAGCCTTTGGACCTGGCACGATCGCCCCTTCCACCGTGACCATGGTCACCTGCTCGGCCTGCTGCAGTAGCGGCATCGCGTCGTTGATGGCGCGCGCTGTCTCGTTGCTGGCGTTCCAGTGAATGAGAATGTTCGTGCCCATCGTCTTGGGCGGCGAAGGTGGCGCCATGAGGATCGGTCTGCCGCTCTCGAACAGCACAACTTCCAGCGTCGACATGCGTGGCTCGGATTGCTTGAGCCCAGGACGTCCCACCACCGTAATGTCGTACACGCGACTCAATGAAGATAACCCGTTGTCGTCGATCGGCCCGCGATCGTACCATTTATACGTCGCGTTCGGAGGGCGAGGCTGTTCCGCACTGTGCCTATCGAAAAGGATGCGCGCTGATTTTTCGGCTTCGGCATCGGTGAAATCGGGTTGCGACACGAGTACGACCACGGGGTCAGCTGTCACAAACGTTATGACCCCAGGTTTCAAAGCGACGCCGTCGACCCGCCCCTCGAACCGTTTCGCAAGCAAAGAGGCGACCGTGAAAGAAGACTCGAACGTGCT
>JANOOW010000526.1:0-9775 GCA_031421555.1 Hyphomicrobiaceae bacterium
GCACGAAGCGCTCGACCACGCCAGCGCCCCGTTTCAAACCAGAACGCGCCTCAATGCTCCGCTAACCCACTTTATGTACAGCACCCGGAGTGTGCGTTCACCAGCGCTATAGCCGCCGGCAAGTGGGGAAAGTTATGAGTCGAGTTGCGTTATCGTTCGTTTCGGTTGTGCTGATCACCGGTAGTCTCGCGGCGTGCGTGCCGGCACCGCGTGAAATCTCCTTTGCGGCGCCTACGCGGCCACGTGGGCTTACGTGCGATACGGCGACGGCAAACGTCGCCACCTTCGGACGCGCGCATGCGAAGCTCTATTCCGAACAGGCCCTTGCCCAGCGACTCGTCGAGCTTCGCGGCTATATGTTCAACAGCGGAATCCGACGTATCCATCTCGTACAGAAAGCCAACGCTTGCGAGCCTGCGGGGCATTTCGCCGGCCTGCACCAGTGCACCGCGCGCGCACAACTCTGCGGGATCTGACATTACAGCGGCGCTTGCATTGTCTCCATTCATTGCCGCACACAGGAGGCGTCGCGACACGCAGCCTGAACGGGGCATCCAATGACCAATAACAAGACGGGACAGGCGAACTTCTTCGAAGATTTTCGCTGTGGACAAACATTTGCGCACGCGACGCCGCGGACGATAACAGCTGGCGACGTTGCGCTTTATACGGGTTTGTACGGCGCCCGGTTCGCGGTGCAATCGGCAGACACCTTTGCTTGCGCCCTAGGTTACCCGCGCTCACCAATCGATGACCTGCTGGTATTCCACATCGTGTTCGGCAAGACGGTGCCCGACATCTCGCTCAATGCGGTTGCCAACCTCGGCTATGCCGACTGCCGGTTTCTCGTGCCCGTCTACCCCGGCGACACATTAACGGCCGATAGCGAAGTTCTTGGTTTGAAGGAAAACTCCAGCCGCGAAACCGGCGTAGTCCACGTGCGATCCACCGGCCGCAACCAGCGCGGTGAGACCGTTCTGAGCTACGTGCGTTGGGTCATGGTTCGCAAGCGCTCGAAAGATGCGATCGTCGTGCAAAGTCCGCCACCGCCGACAATGCCTGACCGGATCGACCCGTCCAGCCTTGGTCTTGCCGTCCCGCCACTCGACCCCCAGCGTTGGGACAGCGCGCGCGCCGGATCACCGTTCAGCTGGGGTGACTACGCCGCTGGTGAACGTATCGACCATGTCGACGGCGCGACGATCGAAGAAGCGGAACACCAAATCGCGACGCGGCTCTACCAAAACACCGCCAAGGTACACTTCAACCAGCACACCGAAGGGCAGGGCCGGTTCGGACGACGTCTTGTCTATGGTGGTGTGATCATATCGATCGTGCGCGCCTTGTCGTTCAACGGGCTTGGTTCAGCGTTTCATATTGCCGCGATCAACGGCGGACGGCACGTTGCGCCCGCGTTCGCCGGCGATACGATCTACGCTTGGTCAGAGATTTTGGAGACGGCCGCACTACCATCGCGCGCCGACGTCGGGGCTTTGCGCGTTCGCACGATCGCGACCAAAAACATTGCCTGCTCGGGGTTTCCGGGCGCCAGCGATACCGGCAGCTATGCCGACGGCGTTGTACTCGACTTCGACTATTGGGTCCTATCGCCCAGATGAATATCTATTTCCGAAAGTGGCGGTGGCGCGCCGCTTTCAACACGCTATAAGAGCGGGCTTCAAGCCATCGGCGGCCGGTAATCGGGAATGGCCCGTCCGGAGCGTCTTGGGGGGAATGATGTTTCGAGCTGCGTGTGTAATGCGAGCGTTCGGATACCTTTTTGTCATGTTGTCCGCTGCCGCGGCGACGGCTCCCGAGGCCGGCGCGGCTGGGGAAAAAGCCTTCGCCGAAATGAAGCTGCGCGATGGCCGCGACATAGGAAAAATCAAGCTTGTCGAGACGACGGCGGGGATCTTGATCCGGCTCAAGTTGAAGGGCTTGCCGGGCGGGACGCATGGCTTCCATATCCACGAGAATGGCAAGTGCGACGGTGACTTCGAGTCCGCAGGCGGCATTCTCAATCCGCTCGGCGCGAAGCACGGCTACCTCAATGACGAGGGTCCCATGATGGGCGACCTGCCAAACCTCATCGTGCCATCGAGTGGCGAGATAGAAGTCGATCTTGTCAGCGCTTTTGCGACGATGGCAAAAGACGCCGAGGACACGCTGCTCGACGCCGACGGTGCGGCTTTCGTCATTTTTGAGCGCGCCGACGACTACACGACAGACCCCACCGGTAATGCAGGCACACGCATTGCTTGCGGGGTAGTTACCGCGCACAAATGACACGTCAGAACCACTTAATTCGTTAACCAAATATGCAAGCTGGGCTGATAGGATAATGACGCCTGTAACTCCAGGCAAGCTCGTCACTGAGATGATTTCATCTCGCTCAGGAAGCAGCCTTGACACAGCGCGTGGCAGTCATCGGTGCCGGCCTTGCCGGATTGTCGTGTGCACGGGTCTTGCGCCGCGCTGGCGCTTACGTAGAAATTTTCGAGCAAGAGCGGGTGATTGGCGGGCGAGTCGGGACGACCCGGATTGGGGTCATGCCATTCGACCATGGCGCCCAGTACATCACTGCCCGGTCAGAGCGTTTCAAGACCTACATCAACGAACTCGTCAGCACGGGTTATGCGGCCCGCTGGACGCCACGCGCGCATGCAGGCCAAGAAGGCGGCGGGCAGCTGCAGCCTTGGTACGTCGGCATGCCTGGGATGGGGTCGATCGCCCGTCCGCTAGCGGAAAGTGTTCGCGTGCATACCGGCCGGCGTGTCCACACGATCAAGCGGGTGGACAAGGGCTGGTATCTCTGGTTCGAGGACGAAACCTCGGCCGGACCGTTCGCGCAGGTCGCGGTCGCGGTTCCGGCCCCTGAAGCCCGGCTTTTACTGGGACGGTTGGACGAATTGGCCGATCCGCTGGCGCGGGTTCGCATGTCGCCGTGCTGGGCGCTCATGGTCCGCATCGACGAACGGGTCCTGCCCGATCAGGAATGTTCTCCGACATGAGCCAGGTTGTCCGGTGGGTCAGCCGGAACAACTCGAAACCAGGACGGACCGGACGCGGCGAGACGATTGTCGTCCACGCCTCCCCTGTCTGGAGCCGCGAAACCGAAGACGCCGACCCGGAAGCCGTAGCCGAAGAGCTTTGGGGCGAAGTCAGCCATGTGCTCGGCCTGCCACCCATCCGGCCGGCACAGATGGTGGCTCACTTATGGCGCCACGGCTTGGTCGATACGCACCTCGGCGAGACCTATCTGTTTTCCCGCGAGCACATGGTCGGCGTCGCTGGCGACTGGTGTCTGGGCAGGCTTGGCGAACACGCTTTCGAAAGTGGCGCGCTGCTCGGCAAGGCCATGATCGACGCCCTGAAGTAGTATTCGCTCGTCAGCGCTCTGCTTAATGCACATAACGCGACCGAGATGCGCCGAACGGCGCATTGCTGCTTATGTTGCACCGCGCTAAGAGCCACCTCGACACGATTGGAGATCGAAAACTTATGGCGCAATCAAAGCCTGCCGCGAGTGGGGCTGGTGCGCGGCCGCTCTCGCCGCACCTGCAAATTTACAAGCCCATCGTCAACATGGTGGCATCGATAGTTCATCGCATTACCGGGGCATCATTATATTTCGGAACGCTTTTGCTTGCCTGGTGGCTGCTCGCTGCGGCAACCAGCCCAGCTTCGTTCGAGTACGTAAACGGAATTTTCGGCAGCTGGCCAGGGCGCGTTGTCCTCTTTGGCTACACGTGGGCCCTTCTGCAGCACATGCTCGGTGGCATCAGGCATTTGATCTGGGACACGGGTCGCGGCTTCGACCTAGTCTCGGTCGACCGGCTCTGCTGGGGATCTTTCGCGGGCTCAGTTGCTCTTACCGTTGCCGTTTGGGCTATCGCCCTGCACCTACGCGGAGCATTCTGATGGGACATAATTCACCCGGCACAATGCGGACACCTCTGAAAAAGGTGCGTAGGCTCGGCTCGGCCAAGGAGGGCACGAACCACTTTTGGCTGCAGCGCATGACGGCGGTTTCAAATGTCTTTCTAATGACATTCCTCGTGGGACTGGTCGTCTACTTGGCCGGTGCCGATCACGCGCTCGTCAAGCGGACCCTTGCGAACCCGCTGATCTCGCTGATGATGCTGCTCCTCATTCTATCCGGCGTATTCCATATGCGGATCGGCATGCAGGTCATCATCGAGGATTACGCGCACGGGGAAGGTGCGAAGATCGCCCTTCTCATGCTCAATACCTTTTTTGCAATTTGCATCGCAGCTGCCTGCGTTTTTGCGGTGTTGAAACTTAGCTTCGGAGTTTGATCGACATGGCCTCGACAGCGAACGGCAAGCTCAATGGCCACGGCAGTGGCATGGGCAACGGTGCCGCGAAACCAGCCTACAACGGCAACGCCTACAAGGTGACCGATCACACCTACGATGTTGTCGTCGTCGGTGCTGGTGGCGCTGGCCTGCGCGCGACGCTGGGTGCGGCCGAAGCTGGCTTGAAAACCGCGTGCATCACGAAAGTTTTCCCAACCCGCTCGCACACGGTTGCGGCTCAAGGCGGCGTCGCTGCTGCGCTCGGGAACATGGGCCCGGACAACTGGAAGTGGCACATGTACGACACCGTGAAGGGCGCCGACTGGCTCGGCGACCAGGACGCTATCGAGTATTTGTGCCGCAACGCTCCGGCAGCCGTCTACGAACTGGAGCATTACGGCGTGCCATTCTCCCGCACCGAGGAAGGCAAAATCTATCAGCGCCCGTTCGGTGGCATGACCACCGAGTACGGTGAAGGCCCACCGGCTCAGCGCACGTGCGCAGCAGCCGATCGCACCGGCCATGCCATGTTACACACCCTCTACGGGCAGTCGTTGCGGCACTCGGCAGAGTTCTTCGTCGAGT
Organism: Hyphomicrobiaceae bacterium; assembly: GCA_031421555.1. GTDB lineage: Bacteria > Pseudomonadota > Alphaproteobacteria > Rhizobiales > Hyphomicrobiaceae > JAKFWF01. The sequence goes on from JANOOW010000526.1 coordinate 4,905, forward strand.
ACTTCGCGCTCGATCTTATCATGGATCAAGAGGGTGCCTGCCGAGGCGTCGTTGCCATGTGCCTCGACGACGGTACGATCCACCGCTTTCGCTCGAAAAAAACCATTCTCGCGACCGGCGGATATGGGCGCGCCTACTTCTCGGCGACCTCCGCGCACACGTGCACGGGTGATGGCAACGCGATGGTGCTGCGCGCCGGCCTGCCGCTGCAGGACATGGAATTCATTCAGTTCCATCCCACTGGCATCTACGGCGCGGGTGTGTTGATCACCGAAGGCTCGCGCGGCGAAGGCGGTTATCTAACCAATTCGTCGGGTGAGCGCTTCATGGAGCGCTATGCGCCGCACGCCAAGGACCTTGCCTCACGCGATGTCGTCTCACGCTCCATGACGATGGAAATCCGCGAAGGCCGCGGCGTGGGTCCGGAGAAAGATCACATCTTCCTGCATCTCGATCATTTGGACCCGAAAATCTTGGCCGAGCGCCTGCCTGGCATCTCGGAAAGCGCCAAGATTTTCGCCGGCGTCGACGTTCGCAGACAACCGATACCGGTGCTGCCGACGGTGCACTATAACATGGGCGGCATACCGACCAACTACCACGGCGAGGTGCTGACCTCGAAAAATGGCAATCCGGATACCATCGTCCCCGGCCTGATGGCGATTGGTGAAGCGGCATGCGTTTCGGTGCACGGCGCCAACCGCCTTGGCTCGAACTCGCTGATCGACTTGGTCGTGTTTGGCCGCGCGGCCGGTAATCGCGCCGCAGAGACGGTCGAGGCGAATGCCTCGCATGCCCCACTACCGGACGATGCGGCCGATCTGGCATTGACGCGGCTCGATAGGATGCGTCACGCGAATGGCTCGAGCAACACCTCGGCGCTGCGGCTGCGTATGCAAAAAGTCATGCAGACCAATTGCGCCGTGTTCCGCGACGGTCCCATCCTCGCCGAGGGTGTGCAGAAGATCTACGAAATCTGGAAGCAGAGCAGCGACATCAAGATCTCCGATCGATCTCTGATTTGGAACTCGGATCTCATCGAGGCGCTGGAGTACGACAACTTGATAGCGCAAGCTGCGGTCACTGTTGTGAGCGCCGATAACCGGAAGGAGAGCCGGGGCGCTCATGCTCGTGAGGACTTCTCCAAGCGCGACGACGCAAACTGGATGAAGCATTCATTGGTTTGGGCCGATGATGCGGCCAAGACCACCAAGATTGACTACCGGCCTGTACACACCTTCACGATGACCAACGAGGTCGCCTACATCGAGCCGAAAGCGCGGACATATTGAGCGGCAGACTGCGGCACCGAGGTAAGCTAGATGGCACCACTCCTCTCGCGCGGCATAGGTGACAACCGGAAGCAACGCGGGCGGAGCAGTGCCATGTATGCGATTTCCTTCGACCTTGACACCAAGGTGCTGCAGCAGAGCTACCCATCACCGTCGTGGCAGAACGCTTGTTCAGACATTGGCCGCTTTTTGCGTGAGCGCGGTTTCGATCATCAGCAGGGCAGTGTCTACTTCGGCGACGACACGATCGATGTCGTTCGATGCCAGACCACCGTTCAGCAGCTGGCGGTGGAATTCGATTGGTTCGGACCGTCGGTGCGCGGTATCCGCATGTTGCGCATCGAAGATAACAATGACCTCATGCCGGCCGTCGAGATGGCGTTGCAATTCAAGAGCGGATCGGTGAATCGCAAACGGAAGTGAGCGCTACAACCGGTATTGCTTGGGGTGTGGCGGCGAAGTTTGCTACGGTGGCGTGAAACGCAAACCGGATTCGAAAGTGGCGGCATCCCCTCGCGCTAGCAATGAGCAATCGGACTCCGATTCGCGGATCGCACCAGACCCATTCGCAGCGGTGCTGCCTGCTATAGCGGCATTGGGAGCGATCTCGTCGATCGCCGCGATCAACTGGGTGGCACAGGAAAAATCCGTCACCCGCGCCAAGGTCAAGCGCAAGGCCACCATGGCTTTGCGCGATCTAGAGAGCTGTTGCCTTGGGCTTACGGAGATTTTTCGCCGTTTCCAAAAGCATCCGCGCATCTTTGCTGGCGACGGCGCGACGTCTTCACCGATGAAGTTTGGCGTTCACGGCCCGCGCATCGACGAGGACGGCGCGCGGCTGTATCGCGCATTGGTCAACGATACTGCGTCGATGCTCGTGCTTGCCTCGCAAAACTCGTTCGATGTGATGGCTGCAATCGAGGATGGCGAGATTATAGCGCCTGAGGAGCTGTACTTCGGCTTTGGCGAGGTGCAGGAGCGGCTCAACAAGTTGATACAGGGCCGCGCAACAATTCGGGCTTGCGTCGATACCGGGCTCGACTCGGCTGAGCGCCTGACTATTCTCGTGCGTGAGTTGAAACGCCACAAGATCGAGTGACTGCATGATAAATTCCGGGGATCAAAGTGCCGATGTCGTGATCGTCGGTGGCGGGGCGATGGGCAGCGCCATAGCCTACTACCTGTCGATGATGGGCGATTTCGCGCCGGGCCGCATCGTCATCGTGGAACGCGATACGAGCTACGCCGAGTGCAGCACCGCGCGCTCTGCCGGCGGTATCCGTGCGCAATTTTCCACGCCGGAAAACATCGCCCTGTCGAAGGCGACGCTCGAAGTCATTCGCAACCTCAAGCAGGTATTCGGTGCCGATGCCGATGTCAGCTTCAAGGAGCGCGGCTATCTCGTCCTTGCCTCTGAGGAAGGCGCCGATGTGCTGCGCGCTAATCACACAGTGCAGCTGGCGAACGGCGGCGACATCGAACTGCTCAACCCCGACAGCTTGGCACGCCGGTTTCCGTGGCTCAACGTCGAAGGTCTCGCGCTCGGTGCGTTCGGCCGAAGCGGCGAAGGCTGGCTCGACCCGGCGATCATGATGGGCTTGTTCCGCAAGGCAGCGCAGTCGCGCGGCGTCACCGTCATCCACGATAGCGTTGTTGCGATCGAGAAGGACACGCCGGGAGTTTCGGCCGTTCGGCTCGCCAGCGGCGGCCGCATTGCTTGTGGTGCACTGGTCAACGCCGCGGGACACGCTGGCGGCAAAATCGCGGCGCTTGCAGGCGTCGAACTGCCGGTCGAGCCGCGCAAACGTTTCATTTATGTCATGGATTGCAGAGACGCGACGCCGGAGCTGCACGACGCCCCACTGACGACTGATGGGAGCGGCGTTTGGTTCCGCCCCGAGGGCCGGCAGTTCATAACGGGAATTTCACCTGAGGAGGCCGACGAACCACCCATCGGTGACCTCGACGCCATCGACTATGCGCCTTACGAGAATTTGGTGTGGCCGGGTATAGCCAACCGCGTGCCGGCTTTCGAGGCGGTCAAGGTGACAGGCGCTTGGGCTGGCTACTACGACTACAACACGTTCGATCAGAATGCGATCATCGGGCCGCATCCCGATATCGCAAACTTATACTTCGCCAACGGATTTTCCGGTCACGGTTTCCAGCAATCGGGCGGCGCCGGGCGCGCGATTGCTGAGCTGATCGTCCACGGCGGCTATCGCACGATCGACCTCGCCCGCTTCGGCTACGAGCGCATCCGCCGCAAAGAACCGCTCTTCGAACTCAACATATTTTGAAATGGCGCAGATCCTCGCCATTTCCAGTCAAGTCGCGCGCGGGCATGTAGGTCTATCTGCCATCGTGCCGGCCCTGTACGAGCTTGGGCATGGCGTTATCGCGCTGCCGACGGTGCTGCTGTCCAATCATCCGGGTCACCCGAACATCGCAGGACAACCTACCGATCCGGCGCTGCTTGGGCAGATGGCCGACGCGCTTGAAGCAAATGGCTGGCTGGCCGGGATCGACGTGATCCTTTCCGGCTACCTGCCGTCGGCGGCGCACGTCGAGTTCGTGACGGCGACCGTCGCCCGTGTTCGACAGCGACGCCCTGACTGCCGCTACCTGTGCGATCCTGTTCTCGGCGACGATCCAAAGGGGTTGTACATCGACAAGGGCGCTGCGTCTGCTATCCGCCAGCTGCTCTTGCCGCCGGCCGACGTCATACTCCCGAACCGCTTCGAACTCGCGTGGCTCTCCGGCTTACCCGTGACCTCGCCCGCCGAAGCTGTATCCGCCGCCCGCTCACTCGGCGTCGAAACTGCGATCGCGACGTCGATACCCTCAGCAACAGGTCTGCTCCTCACGATGCAAATCGACGCAAACCACGCCATCGCGTGTGCGGTCGCCCGGCGGACTTCGGTCCCGAATGGCACCGGCGATCTACTCTCGGCCTTGATCGCGGGCGGCTGGAAGCTTGGCCGGGCGGTTGCGGCCATTGATGCCTTGCTTGACGAAAGCGCGGGTTTCGACGAGCTACGGCTAACCACTACTAAGCGCGTGTGGATGACTGCGTCACCTCTCGCCGAAGCCCCTGTTGATCTCGTTCAATCGAAAGCGCGTCCGTGCCTGTAATCACTATGGTTGCGCTCGTCGCAACGATGCTCGCGACCGCGTTTCTCTCAGGCATCTTCGGCATGGCGGGCGGCTTGATTCTGATCGGCGTGCTGTTCGCACTAATGCCGGTGCCCGAAGCGATGGCGCTGCACGCCGTCACGCAAATGGCATCGAACGGCTGGCGCGGCGCGCTGTGGATCAAGCATGTCGCCTGGCGGCCGGTCGCGGCTTATCTAGGTGGCTGCCTGATCGCATTTGCCGTTTGGTCGGCCTGGCAATACGTGCCCTCGAAGCCGGTCGCTCTGCTGGCGCTCGGCGTCACGCCATTCCTCGTGCGGCTGATGCCAGCCAATCTGAAGCCCGATCCGCGAAACTTCGTGCACGGCGGCATCTTCGGCGCGATCTGCATGACGCTGATGTTGCTCACCGGCGTCACCGGACCGATCCTCGACACCTACTTCC
>JANOOW010000527.1:0-1755 GCA_031421555.1 Hyphomicrobiaceae bacterium
AATGACCTGGCGGGACGGTCAGCTCACGTCCCGTGCCACGCCTTCGGAACTCCACAATGCAGCTTGGTAACGAAGCTGTCGTCTCGGGCGATTGGACGGAGACCCGGGACCCATGCCCGAATAAGTAGAAATTACGGTTACAGAAATTACGGTGACAATTACCGAATTTTGCTGGATTACGGTGACAGTTTACTAAATGCACAAAACTCCGGGCCGGGCTGCCCGGAACAGTCGGCATCCTTGGGATTTGACAACCACCCCCCGCTAAGCGATCTTATCCGCAGGAAGGACGGCCCATGAACGCGCCCTCGAAGAAGCTCCCCGTCAAGGTCAAGGCGCCGGTCCGCAAGACCGGGCGCACGCCGTCGGCAGCCGAGATGAACGAGCGCGTCACCGCCCGCTTCCCCAAGACCATCGCCCGCCTTGGCGAATGAGCCGGTCTGGCTGACCGCCGGACTGATCATCGAATTCAACGACCTGACCGTAACGCAAACCGGCGAGCCGCATGTTCTGCGCGATCTCGCCGGCCTTGAAAGCGCGCTCGCCCGCCCGGTCAACCATTGGCACTATGGTGAGGGCGACGTGGTTGCGCTGTCGATCGCCCTACTGCTCGGGATCGCCCGCAATCACCCGTTCCTCCAGGGGAACAAGCGCACCGCCTTCGCCGCCGCCGACTATTTCCTCTATCTCAACGGCTACGACCTCGTCGTCGAGGATGGCGTCGCCTTGGCCGACCTCATCGTCGATGCGATCCTCGGCAACGTCAGCGAACATCATTTGATCGAATTGTTCAGTCAGTCGGTCATTCCGGGTTAACGACACTGGACTTTTAGAACCATTTGGGTTATGAACTGCCGCCCCATTTTCCTCCGTCCGGCAGAATATCATGCGCCAACCAACCTTCCCCGCGACCCTCCCCGACGATGATGCCGGCAATCCAATACTGTCTGGGGGACAGTATGATTCCGGCATCCCCGCCCCCGAAGACACTCCAGAACTGATCGAGTTCACCCCCGCCCCCCGCCAGCGCACCCGCCGCCACGGCTGGTCGGACGATCGCCAGCGGCAGTTCATCGCCGCCCCGCGCACGCGAGTGGTGCGACGTTTGCGAACTTCCGCGCCGTCTGCCGCGTTTTCCCCGCACGCTGATAGTGTCTACTTTGTCTACTTCCGCGCCAGACGCGCCGCGCCAACCATGCTCGTCACGGTGAACATTCGTGCACATTCGCGCGCTCGGCTGATCGGGGTGCGACGCAACGAGGGTCGGGATGTCAGGGTCTGCCCTCGAAGCGCCGCCCACCAATAACAGCGCGGATCGCCGCGCCGGTCACGCGGTCATCGACCGGCCCGCGCCCGCGCTCGACCAGCCGACGAACGGCGGCGCTCAGCCCTCGGCGGTTTCCACCTCTGTCGCCTCGACCGTCTCCGCCCCCGCATCGCCCCGAGCCACCGCCCCGCCGACCGCAACATCCATCGTCACATTGCCCAGCGTGCGGAAGATGTCGGGGATCGTCTCGACCGCCACCAATATCGCGAGCGGCGCGATCGGCAGGCCCATCGCCAGCGCGATCGGCGCGATCGACGAGATGAAGCTGAGCTGTCCTGGCAGGCTGACCGCGCCATAGGTCGTCGTCGCCGCGACCAATATCCCGGCGATGATCGCGGTCGGAGTCAGCTCAATGCCGAGCCAGTGCGCGACATAGATCGCCACCGCGATGTTCATCGCCGGCCCGGTCGCCCGGAACAACGCGACCG
>JANOOW010000528.1:0-1531 GCA_031421555.1 Hyphomicrobiaceae bacterium
GGCCGACTGGCTCACGCGCGCCGAACCCGATCAGCCCTTCGGCCGTCTCATCAAGCCGGATGATGTTTCGACGCTGGCGGTGTACCTGCTCAGTGATGCATCCCAGATGATGACCGGAGCATTGATCGACTTCGATCAGAACGTGATGGGCGCCTACGACTGAACGGCCGGATTGCCGATCCAGGTGTGAGGTATTACGAGTCGCCAACTCGAAAACTAAGGGGCGCCATCTTGTCCATCGATCCGATCGAAATCGCGCGGGCGCTGATCCGCTGCCGCTCCGTTACGCCGGACGAGGGCGGTGCGCTTACCTACATCGAAAGCGTTCTGCGGCCTGCAGGCTACGCCGTGCACCGCATGACGTTTTCAGAGGCGGGCACGCCAGATGTCGAGAACCTCTATGCACGCATAGGCACGTCAGAGCCGAACCTTTGTTTCGCTGGTCACACCGACGTCGTTCCGCCCGGCGATGTGAAGGCGTGGACGCACGATCCGTTTTCGGCCGGCGTGAAAGATGGCATGATGTACGGGCGTGGCGCGGTCGACATGAAGGGCGCGATTGCGTGTTTCATGGCGGCGGCGTTGCGCGTCGAAGCGGCGGGCGACCTGCGCGGCTCGATTTCGTTTCTGATCACGGGCGATGAGGAAGGTCCGTCGGTCAACGGCACCGCCAAGGTGTTGGACTGGCTCGTGCAGCAGGGCGAGACGCTCGATGCTTGCGTCGTCGGCGAGCCATCTAACCCGCAGGCACTCGGCGATGAGATCAAGATCGGCCGGCGTGGTTCGCTGAACGCCGAACTGGTCGTGTTGGGCAAGCAGGGTCATGCGGCGTACCCGCAGCTCGCCGAGAACCCGGTGCCCAAGCTCGCCCGCATCATCGACCGGCTGTCGTCGCAATTGCTCGATCAAGGAACCCCCGAGTTCGAACCGTCGAGCCTGCAGGTGACGGTGTTATCAGTCGCGAATACGGCGACGAACGTGATCCCGGCGGAGGCGAGCGCGAAGTTCAACATCAGATACAACGATCTTTGGCGCCGGCCGCAACTCGAAGAGTGGGTGCGGCTGCAGTGTGAAGCGGCAGCGAGTGGCGTGAACGCGCGCTGGTCGGTGACATTTTCCGGCACCGGCGACGTGTTCATCACCAAACCCGGCGCATTGGTCGAAACCATGATTGAAGCCGTTCACAAGGTGACGGGCCGCAAACCAGCACTCACGACCGGGGGCGGCACCTCGGACGCCAGGTTCATTCAAGCCCATTGCCCGGTGATCGAATTCGGTCTCCTTAACGCGACGATCCATCAAGTGGATGAGCGCGTCGCCTTGGCCGACCTAGAGGGTCTCACCACGATCTACCAAGCGTTTATCGCCGGCTTCTTTCAGCGCGCGCGATGAGATCCGCAGATCATACAACCTGTTCCAGGATGCGGATGGCTGCATCGTGAACACGGGGGTCGCCAGCGGCGACGACACGGCCGCCATTCGCCGCAGAACCGCCGCTCCATGACGTGCATCGGCCTCCCGCACTTTCGAT
>JANOOW010000529.1:0-8025 GCA_031421555.1 Hyphomicrobiaceae bacterium
CAAGCTCAGGCTCCAAACGCGCTCTCGGGCGTCAAGGAAAAGCGTACCAGCGGTGCGCACGCACCGGGCCGGGGATGACCTCGCCGGCTAGTCTTGCGGCTTCATGCCGGCCGCGAACCGCTTCCAGTTGCGCTGGTAGCTGGCGACGCCATTGCGCATACGCTCGATGTCGGCACCGGTGACTTCGCGCACGATTTTACCAGGCGCACCCATGACCACCGACCGCGCCGGGATCTTCTTGCCCTCGGGGATCAATGCGCCGGCGCCGATCAGGCAATCCTCGCCGATTTCCGCACCATTGAGAATGATCGCCCCGATCCCGATCAAACTGCCGCGACCGATGCGGCAACCGTGCAGCATCACCATGTGCCCGATCGTGCAGTCGGCCTCGATCGTCATCGGGAAACCCGGATCGGTGTGCAGTACGCAGCCGTCCTGAATGTTCGACCGCTCGCCCAGTACGATCGGCTCGTTATCGCCACGCACGACAGCGTTGAACCAGATGCTCGCATCGCGATGCAGCGTCACATTTCCCACGCACATCGCGCTGGGTGCGACCCACGCGAGCCCATCGGCCGGCATGACAACTACTTTGCCATCAAGGGTATAGAGGGCCATCGCTCACAGCCCTTCAAGATCGATGTCGAGGATGGCCATTTGCAATTGATAGCTGACCTCGCCGTCCTCCTCGTCGCGATAGAGCTGAGCGATCTGGTCGTTGCCCATGAAGACCTCCGCCATATCCTTCTTGCGGCCATGCATGACGACGCGCACCGCATCGGACTTGAACGTCTTGCGCAGGTAGGCCTGCAGCTTCGGCACATCTTCTTTCATGGATAATGACTTTCCTGATTATTTCAGGACCTCTAGTGGCATCCGCAATCGTCTGGCGCAAGCCGCTGATCCATCATGCGGGCGGGCTCCGGGCAGCCGCTATCGCCAACGATGCGGGCGGGAACGCCGGCCACCGTCTTGTTATCCGGCACGTCGTTCAAGACGACGGAACCGGCCGCCACCTTCGAGCAGTGTCCGACGCGGATATTGCCCAAAACCTTGGCGCCTGCCGCCAGCAGCACGTTGTTGCCGATCTTGGGATGACGGTCGCCCGTCTCCTTGCCGTTGCCACCCAACGTCACGTCCTGCAGGATCGAGCAATTATCACCGATGACCGCCGTCTCGCCGATGACGATACCCGTCCCGTGATCGAGCATGATGCCTCGCCCCATGCGCGTTGCCGGATTGATATCGACGGCAAAGATGCGCGAGGACTGGCTTTGCAGGTAAAGCGCAAAGTCGCGCCGCCCCTCGTTCCACAACGAATGTGCGAAGCGATGCGCGATGAGCGCATGGAAGCCCTTGAAATACAGTAGCGGCTCCAGGTACCGCGTGCACGCCGGATCGCGATCGAATACCGCTTGCAGGTCCGCCCGGAACAGGTCGCCAAGTTCAGGATGACGCGCCAATGTTTGAGCGAACGTCTGCCCGATCAAGGTTGCATCTACGTCGGTGTGATTGAGGCGTTGCGCCAAGCGATGGCAGACTGCATCCTCAAGCCGCGTGTGACTAAGGATCGTGGCGTAGAGAAAGCCGCCCAGGGCAGGCTCAGCGTTGGCAGCTGTCTCGGCCTCTGCCTTCAACGCCGTCCAGATTGGATCGACAGATGAAACGAGATTTTGAACCTTGCTCGAGTGCGCGTGTGCCAAAGCATGCTCCTTCGTCGAATAACGGTTGACGCCGGGATCAATAGCGATTGCAGCCACCGATACGAAATCAACGCCTTCAGTCGTGCTAAACTGCTGCTGTCTAAACGTGCAATATATGCGCCGATGAACCGTAAATTGCAACGCGCCCACCTCAGGACAACTGCAAGATGAAAACTTCAAGCGTCACGACATCCAGCCTGACGACCGAGCTTCGCAACCACGTGTTGCATATCGTCATAGACAATCAGGCCCGGCTCAACGCTTTCACGATGGCTATGTGGGCTGCTCTCCCGGATCTGGTCAGGGAAGCGGAACAAAACAGCGACGTGCGTGTGATCGTGCTGCGCGGTGCCGGCGACAAGGCCTTCTCCGCTGGCGCTGACATCTCCGAATTCGAGCAAACCAGAACGGCAGCGCTGGCTGCTTCCTACGACGAGTTGAATAACGCCGCTTTCGAAACGCTGGCCAGTTCAGCCAAACCGACGATCGCGATGATCAGCGGATTTTGCTTGGGCGGAGGACTCGAAGTGGCGATGTGCTGCGACCTTCGGCTTTCGTCGAGCGTGTCGCAATTCTCGGTGCCCGCGGCCAAGCTCGGCATCGGCTATAATCCACGCTGGATGCGGCCCATGCTGGGCATCGTGTCGGCTGCCCACGCCAAGGAATTGCTATTTACGGGACGGCGATTTTCGGCCGCGGAAGCATCGGGCATGGGGCTCGTCAACCGCGTCGTACAACCGCACGAACTGGAGGCGGCGACCGCATCACTCGCTGCGGAAATTGCCAGCAACGCACCGCTGTCGATCTTAGCTGCCAAACGCTGCATCGACGCATTGAACGCCAATCCGGCTTTGCAGGAGATGGCCGGTCTCGATGCACTCGTCGATGCGTGCTTTGCCAGCGCCGACTACGTCGAAGGCCGCCGCGCCTTCATGGCAAAACGCAAACCAGTCTTTATGGGTAAGTGATGTCTCGGCCAAGGAACTTGGCGATGCGGTTATTGGCCAACTCCGGCACTTCGAAGTGTACGAAGTGGCCTGCATCTTCCGCGCATTCGAGCGTCGCCGTCTCGAAATAGCCGTCGAGCTTGTCGCTCCAGGCGTATTGCAACACCGGATCGTGACGCCCCCATAAAACGTACGTGGGTGCCGCGATTTTGGCCAACGGCACGCCGCCGCCCTGCATCATGCGCCGGCGGAAGGCCGCGACTCCGGTGTACCAGTCGAAGCCGCCTTGGATGTTTCCTGGCCGCATGAAGTTGTCGACCCATTCTTCGAGGTACGGCGCAAAGGCTTCTTTCTGATGCGTCCAGTGGGTCAGGAAATACTTGAAGTAGATACGTGCCGCCTCGCGCGATGAACCGACGAGGGCTGCCGCGAATTCCTTCTGGTGAAACTGCTGGTACCAAAGCTCCGGGAAATTAGCCGCCTCTCCCCAGCGCGCGCCAATGCCTGGATAGGCGCAGTTGAAAAAGAACAGGCGGCGCACCGATGCCGGATAGGCATGTGCGAACGCTTGGGCGACGAACGAACCGACATCGTGCGACACGATATCGACCGGCCCAACGCCAACCGCGTCGATGAAGGCCTTGAGATCCTTTGCGAGTAATTGCGGGGGCGTTCCGCCTTCGCCGCGCGGCTGCTTAATGACAGTTTCACCGAAGCCGCGAAACTCGGGTGCGATGCAGTCGAACTGTTCCGCCAACACTGGAAAGTTATTCAGCCACGTGCGCGCAAACTCCGGCCAGCCGTGCAGGAAGATCACCGGCCGGCCTTTGCCAGCTCGCACATAATGGATCCGGAGATCGCCGGTTTCAGCGAACGAACCGCGCCAGTCGATCTGCATGGAATGCTCCGCTTCGAATGGACTCAACCGGCTATCACCTTAAGCCCGGACGGCCGATCGAGGAAGAACCTGCATGCGCGACGCTTGCCGAATAACGATCAGTCACAGTCCTCGACGGCCTCCTGAAAACGGAAACTAGCGAAATCCTGATGCGCCGGCAGCTCAGCCCCATCGATAGTTGAAGCTCACGCTGATGCGGTCTTGCGCTGCCTCGTTCACCGGCACCTCGTGGCGCAGCCAGCTTTCCCACAACAACAGCGTGCCAGCTTGCGGCGCGACGGCAACGAACGACCGCTGATCGCGCGGCGCATCTTCGCGTCGCCTCGGCGCTGCCATCATGAGGCCGAGCCGCGGATCTTCGAAGCGGATGGCACTCGCACCCGCTGGCACGGCTGCATAGTAAGTGCCGCTCACCACGCTGTGCGGATGGATGTGGCCCGTGTGCACGCCGCCGGGCGCCAAGATGTTAATCCAGATGCTGTCGATTTTAAGCTTGCGGCGGCCAAGATCGAATGCCGCGGCGCCGGCGAAAGCCAGAACATGTTTATCGATCGCAACCTTCAGATCGGCGAATTCGGGCGATCGTGCGGGTAGATCGTTGAGCGAGGCATACGATGTATAGCCGCGATATCCGTTCGCCTTCGACCAGGCCCGCCCAGCCTTGTCTTGCCGCTCGATCGCCCGGCACCCTTGCACCAACGCTGTACTTGCAGGTTCGGCAAGCTCCGTCCGGTAAAGTTTGGTGACGAACAAGCCGTCGATGATTGCCATGGCACTTCCACTGTCTTCACGATTTCGCGAGGCTTACGCGAAACGGGCAATGTATGCACCGCCACATTTCACAGCGAGCGATGTCGCCGTCCGCGAGACTGGGCTATAAGGCAAGGCGATGAGGACAGACAACGCACGATCGAAACAGAAAGTTGACGAAATCCGCGACTGGCTCCTTGAGCATGCGGTGAATATGCCCGACTTGGGCGACGCCTTGACCGCACTTTGCGAGCGCATCGTCGCCGCCGGCGTGCCGATCGCCCGGTCTGCGACCGTGGTTCAGTTGCTCAACGCGTCGACCCAGGCGGTCGGCCGGGAATGGCACCTGGGGGGAAAGACGATCGAGCGGTTGTTTCCCTACGGTGCGCAATCGGATCGCAGTTACGAGCGCAGCCCCTACGCGCAGGCGCACCGCACCGGCGAGTGGGTCGAGATCCGGCCGCTAGAGGTCGCTCCCGGCGCGTATGGCGTCGTACCCGAATTGAAAGCCGGTGGCTTTACGCACTACGTTTGCATTCCGCTCTCGTTCTCGAACGGCCGCAAACGCAACGGCGTGACCTTCGCGACCAAGTATCCTGGCGGCTTCAGCGCAGCAGATCTTGATTTTATGCGATCGCTCATTCCCGCCATTCGGAGCGTGATGGAGATCCGGGCCGGCGAGCGCATCCTCAACGAGATCCTGCAGACCTACGTCGGTGGCGATCCGCACGAGCGCATCTTGGCTGGCGACATTCATCGCGGCAAAGTCACGCGCATCAAGTCTGCGCTGCTGTTCAGCGATCTACGCGGCTTCACCAACCTGTCAATGATGCTGACCGAGGAGGATGTCATCGACCTCCTCAACCGGTATTTCGATTGCGTGGTGCCGGAGGTCGAGCAGCGCGGCGGCGAAGTTCTGAAATTCATCGGCGATGGCGTGTTGGCGATTTTCCAGGAGACCAACGCCGACACCGTTCAGGCGTGCACCCAGGCGCTCGCCGCGGCAACTGCGAGCTTGGCCCGGATCGACCGCGCCAACGCCTACGGCTCGCTACCGGCCCCGCTCGAGGCCGGCATCGCGTTGCATTATGGCGAAGCTGCGTACGGCAACGTCGGCTCCGGCCAGCGGCTGGACTTCACGGTGATCGGGCGCGACGTGAACATCGCCAACCGCATCACGCGGCTGAATGAAAAACTGGCGCAACCGATCTTGATGTCGGAAGCATTTGCGTCCCACCTCGGCAGCGCGACGCAGAACCTGGGTTCGTTCGCATTCCGCGGCGTGCCAGGAGAACATGCGCTGTTCAAGCCGCTACACGATCAGGAGACGCTTGGCCCATGAACTCCGGCACCCGCCCGCGCATCTATCTTGCAGGCCCCGAAGTTTTTTTGCCCGATGCCAAAGAGATCGGCATCGCCAAGCAACGCTTGTGTGACGAACACGGCTTCGAGGGTTTGTTCCCGCTCGATGCGAGCCTCGACCTGACGGGACTGTCGAAGTCCGAATCGGCGCGCCGGATTGCGCTTGCCAACGAAGCGCTGATGCGATCGGCCGATGCCATCATCGCCAACATGACACCTTTCCGTGGCGCATCGATGGATGCCGGTACGGCGTATGAAGTTGGCTTCATGCGCGCGCTCGGCAAGCCGGTTTTGGGTTACTCAAACGCCAGCGGCGACTATGCGGCCCGTGCCCGCGCATTCCGGCAGTTGCCGCCCTTGAGCTTCGACTGCGATCATCCAAGCGTTGAGATCGAGAACTTCGGATTAGCCGAAAACCTGATGATCGCAATTGCCGTCCATGAAAGCGGTACGGATGTCGTCGTCAACGATATCGGCAACCGCGAGCGTATGTCCGGCCTGACCGGTTTTCGCGACTGCCTGGTGATGCTGCGTCAGCAATTGAACTGAGGCATGCGCTGCAAGCCTATGCTGCTCGTCGTTTTTATCAGCACAGCCGCCGGATCTGCGTTTAGACTGCCGCCATCCCATTCATCAAAAGGCGGCACCGGTCCATGTCCTACGATCTGATCCTACGCAACGGCCACGTCATCGATCCATCGCAGAACATCGACGGCGTGTTGGACGTTGGATTCAAGGACGGCAAGGCTGCAGGTGTCGGCAAGGCGTTGAAGGCCACTCCGGCGACCGAGATCCGGGATGTGAAGGGTTACGTCGTCACGCCGGGGCTGATCGATCTGCACACGCACGTGTATTGGGGCGGCACGTCGCTCGGCATCGATGCCGACGAGTTCTGCCGCAAGTCCGGCGTTACTACATCGATCGACACCGGCAGCGCTGGACCTGGCAATTTCGCCGGTTTCCGCAAGCATGTCATCGAGCGTTCCGAAGCCCGCATCCTCGCCTATCTGCACGTGTCGTTCGCCGGCATCTTCGGCTTCTCGAAGACGATCATGGTCGGCGAAAGCAAGAACATGGAGCTGATGGCGCCGCGCGAGGCCATGGAAGTCGCCAACGCCAATCGCGACGTGATCGTCGGCATCAAGGTGCGCGTCGGGCGCCATTCGTCGGGCGATCAAGGAACAGCGCCGCTCAACATCGCGCTGCAGGTGGCCGAGGAAACCGGCATGCCGTTGATGTGCCACATCGATCATCCGCCGCCCTCCTATGAGGAAGTGCTCGACATGCTGCGGCCCGGCGATGTGTTGACGCACGCGTTTCGCCCATTCCCGAATGCGCCGTGCACGGCACAAGGCACTGTGAAGCCTGCGGTGCTGGCAGCCCGCAAGCGCGGTGTCATTTTCGATATCGGCCACGGTGCCGGTTCGTTCTCATTCAAGACCGCCCGCGCGATGCTCGCCAACGGCTTCTATCCCGACACCATTTCATCCGACGTTCACGTTCTGTGCATTGATGGCCCTGCCTTCGATCAGGTGACGACCATGTCGAAGTTCCTATGCATGGGCATGCCGCTCGCCGAGGTGATCAAGGAAAGCACGGTCAACTGCGCAATGGCGCTGAAACGTCCGGAACTCGGCTCGCTGAAGGCGGGCTCGGTGGGCGACGCCACGGTGCTGAAGATCGCCGAAGGCAAGTTCGACTACGTCGATGTGATGGGCGAACACATGGAGGGCAATCAGCGCATTCTCTCCGAAGGCGTCGTGCTCGGCGGCAAATGGTGGCATGGCACGGTGGGCGCTTGAGATCGCTGCCCGCTCAGATCGAGAAGAACATCGCGCAGGCCAGCCAAACACTGCACATGATGAGTGTGAAACGTCCCATTTCGATACGGCCCCTTGCGATTTGTTTCACCAATCCGGTATTCTGAACGGGGATCGCAAGAAGCTGGCCAGACCGGCCGGCCGCCTACAACAAAGCCGGCTCCCAATCATGGGAACCGGCTTCAATAAACTCGTTGATGAGAAGCCGCTGCTCAAGCAGCCTTGGCGCGGTTCTTGGCGAGCCAGCCTTCGACCAAGGCGACGGTGTCGTCGATGGCCTGCAGTTTCATGCCCTTTTGCGCGGCGATGCTTTGCACCAAAAGATCGACGCGTTCGATGTTCGGTGCACCGGCAGCAAGCGCACGCGCGGCCGACGACGGACTACCGAGCGACAAAGCAGCGTTAGCATACTTCTCGAACGGCACCATATCGCCGGCCGACGCGCCGAGTGACACGCACAGCTTCACGACCCACTCGTAGACCGCGCGGGTTTCCTCGATGTTGGAATGCACCGCATCCTTGATCGGGCGCATCTCGTCCTTTTG
>JANOOW010000530.1:0-2975 GCA_031421555.1 Hyphomicrobiaceae bacterium
GGCGACCAGCATGTGGCCAACATCCACCCGGTGACCGGCAAACCGGGCTGGTGGGAAACACTCGTCGGCCCCGGCAAGCCGATCGATACCGACCGCTTTTTTATAATCTGTTCGAACATCCTGGGCGGCTGTCTGGGCTCGACCGGCCCGGCCTCGATCAATCCTGCGACGGGCCAGGCGTGGGGTCTCGATTTTCCGGTCATCACCATCGGCGACATGGTCGACGCGCAGGTGGCGCTGATCGATCATCTCAGCATCAAGCAGCTGTTCTCCGTGGTCGGCGGATCGATGGGCGGCATGCAGGTGCTCGAATGGTGCGCGCGCCACAAGGACCGGGTGCTGACGGCGATCCCGATCGCGACGTCGGCATGGCACTCCTCGCAGAACATCGCATTTCACGAGGTTGGGCGGCAGGCGGTGATGGCCGATCCCGAGTGGGCGCAAGGCGCCTATCTCGATCAGGGGAAAGTGCCGCGCCGTGGTCTCGCCGTGGCGCGCATGGCGGCGCACATCACGTACCTGTCCGAGAAGGCGTTACAGCAAAAATTCGGACGCAACTTGCAGGACCGCTCGGTGCGGTCGTTCTCGTTCAGCGCCGACTTCCAGGTCGAAAGCTATCTGCGCCACCAGGGCTCGAGCTTCGTCGACCGGTTCGACGCCAACAGCTATCTCTATATCACGCGCGCGATGGACTATTTCGATCTTGCAGCCGAGCACGGCGACGTGCTGGCGAACGCGTTCCGGGGCACGACAACGCGCTTCTGCGTGGTGTCGTTCACGAGCGACTGGCTGTATCCAACGCAGGAATCGAAAGAGATCGTGCAGGCATTGAATGCAGTGGCAGCCAACGTGTCGTTCGTCGAGGTCGAGAGCGACAAGGGGCACGATGCCTTCCTGCTCGAGGAGCCGGTGATGTTCGATTGCGTGCGCGGCTTCATCAATGCGGCGGCGGCCAAGCAGGGCATCGCACCTGTCGTGAAGGGGGCATGAGATGCTGACCAAATCGCCGTCGAGTGCATTGAACCCCGCGGGGCGCCAGCGCGTCGATCACCTGTTGATCGCCGAGATGGTGACGCCGCATGCGCGCGTGCTCGACGTCGGCTGCGGCGATGGCGAGCTGTTGCAATTGCTGGGCGACACCAAATCCGTCGACGGCCGCGGCGTCGAGATCAGCCGCGAGAAGGTCAACGCCTGCGTGGCGCGTGGCCTATCGGTGATCCAGGGCGACGCCGACAAGGACCTGGCGGACTACCCCGACGATGCTTTCGATTTCGCGATCCTGAGTTTGACGATCCAGGCCACGTTGCAGCCGAAGCGCGTGCTGGAGAACCTGCTGCGTATCGGCCGCCGCGCGATCGTGTCGTTCCCGAATTTCGGGCACTGGGAGGTGCGCAGCAAACTGGTGTTCACTGGCCGCATGCCGCGCACGTCGAACTTGCCGGACCATTGGTACGACACGCCGAACGCGCACCTGTGCACGATCAAGGACTTCGCCGATCTGTGCAAAGCCGCCAACGCAGAGGTCGAGCGCTCGGTGGTGTTCAACTGGTCGGGACGGCAACTGTCGCAACGCTCGCCGCTCAGTCTGCAGAACTTGTTCGGCGAGAAGGCCGTGTTCCTGATGCGGCGCGGCGGTGCCAGCAAGCGGCGGCGGTGACGCTCAGCTCGAAACCAACTTGTGCTTCGCACTCCGGTGCTGGGTCCCGGATAGCTCCGCGCAATGCTCGCAGCTTCCGGGATGACGGCATGTTACGTTCGTCATCCCGGCCAAGTGAGACGCTCTTTGCGTCGAACGCGAGCCGGGACCCAGCGCAAAGAGTGCCGCAGGCTCCTGTGCTGGGTCCCGGATAGCTCCTCGCGGTGCTCAGCTTCCGGGATGACGGCATGTTACGTTCGTCATCACGGCCAAGTGAGACGCACTTCGCGTCGAACGCGAGCCGGGACCCAGCGCAAAATGCGCCGCAGGCGCCTTGCGTTGCGATGTTACTTCGCGGCAATTACCGCGATCTCGACCAGCATGCGCGGGTCGGCGAGCTTGGCTTCGATGCAGGCGCGGCCAGGCAGGTTTTCGCCGCCGGTCCAGGCGTTCCAGGCTTCGTTCATGCTGTCACGAAGACGAATGTCGGTCAGCCAGATCGTGGCCGAGATCACCTTCGTCTTGTCGGCGCCGGCAAGCTTCAGCAGCCGGTCGATTTCCTTAAGGATCTGCGTGGTCTGGCCCTTGGCGTCCTGGTTGATGTCGTCGGCAACGATGCCGGAAGTGTACACCATGCCGTTGGCCTCGACGACCTTGGAATAAATCTTGGACGGCTCGTGGCGGGTGATGGCCATATGCGTAATCTCCGTTGGTGAGGGTAATGTGCAGTCACTTATAGGGGCTCGGGGCACCCGTCACAACAGAGGTTCTTCGTACTGCAGCTTGCCGTCGACCATCAGGCCTTTTATGGCGCTGTTGCCTTTTGCATCCACCGCGATGACGGCTGCCAGCTTTTTCTCCCGGGCGAGTTTTTCGAGAGCGCGGCCGGTGCCTTCAGGCACGAAGTAACTCTCGAGCCCATAGCGCACGGTATAAACCATATCCGGCGGCGCGAGTGTCGTGTCCGTGATCTCGCGCTGCCTTGCCATTTTATTCCACCCATAGAGCGGACGCGCCTTCAACACGGCTTGCACCGCGGCGGGACTGGCCATCGTTGCCGGATCCACGACTGAAGCGATGGATTTCAGCGCCGTCAACCGGCTGTCGAGCTCCGCATCCACTGCGGCTGCGAGCTGGCTCACCGTGCTGAACTGCTGGTCCCCCAGCACCTTTTCCAGGTCTGGGATTTGAAAGTGACAAATTTGATACCTTATCGCTCGCAAAACACCTGCATGAATTTCCCGGCAAATTGCTGGATAAAATTGGCACGAGGGACAGCACAAAAACCGGTGGGTTGAAAATGCTGCACATGGACAGCTGGGAAATGGGGTCGCAGAAC
>JANOOW010000531.1:0-11348 GCA_031421555.1 Hyphomicrobiaceae bacterium
CGACGACGGCGAGCAAGAGTAAAGCCACGAAGGAAGAGAAAGTTTGAACGGCATCGTGCGTGCCGCTCCCGCTGTTCTGGGCGCAGGCGAGGGGCCTGAAGTCTGGCAATCTGCTGCTGTTCTACCTGTCAAAGGACGAGCTTCTGAAATGGTCGCAGACGACGTCCTCAATCGCGCCCAAAAATCTACCGTCTGGCAGGCGGCTCTGGGCCATATTTAAGCGCATCCCTGGCACCGTGCTGACCACGTCGTATCCGTGCCCAGAAGGTCTATATCTAGGCCGTCACCAAGAATTGGCGATAGCTCGCCGCCGACCCGGGGGCCTTCTTGCTTTTCACATTCCAGCATTCTTCTCACGGGCAGCGCCCGCAGGGAAATCAATGCAGCAGCATTGACAGCCGATCCATCTATGTGCACTTCAAGGGCTCAACGTATTTGCGCATCGGGCGTCGTGATAAAATGAATTTTAACGTCCGATCAAAAATACAGCGACGATTTTTTCTCCAGGGGGCGATGGCGGCGTTGGTCAACGTCCCTGTCTCCAGAGCCAACAGTTCTGGTGCGAAATTTGTCACGAACGACGTCGATGAGCTGGCAGAGTCGCTTGCGCTTCGGCCATTTATACCGGCCACGTATAAGCCACCGGCCCCTCTAGATACTTTTGGCTATGACGAGTATCGCGACATCCGTTTCCGGCCGGATCAGGCAGTCTGGCATGACCCAACAGCAATCCCGCCGTCAACATCGCTTCAATTCTTTCTGTCCAGTTTTATCCATCAGGAAGCAGTCGACATACATCTTGTCGAAGATGGAATTTCCCGCCGTCTCGATGCCCAGCGGGACATGTTCGACTTCGGCCCGTCAGACGCTCGGGTTCCAAAAAGCGGCGCCTTTGCGTTCTCGGGTTTCCGTGTGCATGGCGCGCTCAATCGTCGAGATGCTACAGACGAGATCATCGCATTCAATGGGGCAAGTTACTTCCGCGCTCTGGGGCGGGGCCATACCTACGGCTTGTCCGCCCGTGGTCTGGCGCTCAACACGATCGGTGCGGATCCCGAGGAATTTCCAAAGTTCACAAAATTCTGGATCGAAAAGCCCTCGGGGCTTTCACCAATGCGCATTCACGCTCTGCTCGACAGTCCGTCTGTCACCGGTGCCTATCACTTCCTGCTGCAGGCCGGCTCGCCTACCGTAATGGACATCCAAGCGACTCTCTTCCCGCGAAAGAAACTCGATCGTGTTGGACTTGCGCCCTTGACCAGCATGTTCCTGTTCGATTCGCGCAATCACCAGAACTTTCGCGACTTCCGGGCGGCGGTTCATGATTCCGACGGGCTGGCAATTGAGACCGCGAATGGCGAACACATCTGGCGTCCCCTATTGAACCCCGCCACGCTCCAAAGCACCTTTTTTGACGCGCAAACTCCGCGTGGATTCGGTCTCGTTCAACGCAAGCGGCGTTATGAGCAATTTTTCGATCTCGAAGCCAATTACGAAACAAGGCCAAGTGCGTGGGTCGAGCCGGTTGGCGATTGGGGCGCCGGCACGATTGAATTGGTCGAAATTTCGATCGGCGCGGAGTGGGGCGACAATATCGTTACCTATTGGCGTCCGTCGGAGCCGCTCGTGGCAGGGCGACCGTTCCGCTATTCTTACCGGCTGCACTGGAGCGACGGCACACCGCAGACGGCTCGGCGCGTCATGCAAACACGGGTCGGTCTCAACGGCGACAAGCCGCTGTTCGTGATCGACTACGAGGCGTTTCCAGGAGACGAAGGTTTGCGCAGCGCCGTAGCAACGACAACCGCGGGAATAACTTCCAAGCCTATCATCCAGCGCAACGCCCAAAGCGGAGGTATTCGCTGCTTTTTCA
The DNA here is from genome assembly GCA_031421555.1 of Hyphomicrobiaceae bacterium. GTDB lineage: Bacteria > Pseudomonadota > Alphaproteobacteria > Rhizobiales > Hyphomicrobiaceae > JAKFWF01. The sequence goes on from JANOOW010000531.1 coordinate 1,874, forward strand.
CGCTCGATCCACAAGGCCACGCGTCCGCCGATCTACGCCTGGTCTTGCGTCAAGAAAACCAGGCGGATGCCAAGCCTGATAAAGCCGCCGAAATATGGATGTACCGGTGGCTGGCATAGCCGCATAGTATGCGAGTGTCGCGAGTATCGGCTCGACCCTAAGCAGCGCGGCTTTATCAGCTACGGACAAAGGGCGCGAACGACGCTATTTCGATTGTTTCGGCAGGGTTGTAGGCATTGGAGCGTTTGGATGTCCTTCGATGAGGGGGCAGTCCAGCGGCGAACGGACTTCTTTGCCATTCTCGCTCATGGTGGGAGCAGCGGATGGATCATTGCCCGTGTTACCAGCAGAGGGAAGTATTCCGCTGCGCTCCGCAGGCTGAGCTGCGATTTTCTCCGACCCGGACGCCGTCTTCCCGCCGAGGGCTTTTTGTTGTTCGGCAATGGTGGCGCACTCGGGTATCCCGGCAGCATTCGACTGCTGCGCCGGTGATTGCGATGTAGCCGCTGGAGCTGGAGCCGCCGTCTGTGCGTTCACCTGAAAAATCGTGGCAGCAATCAGCAGCCCCGAGAGTGCGATTGTTTTTATCATCTTCGAAACCTCGCAAAAAGAAGGCCGCAGCAGAACGGCTGCTACGGCCTAAGGGTTGATCGTTCAAGATTGAAGTTAAAGCGCCTTATCGACTTTATCGGCCGCCGAGTTGGCAGTATCCTTGACGCTGTCCTTCGCCTTGCCCATCGCCTTCTGAGCATCGCCTTTAACTTCTTGAGCTTTGCCGTCGGCCTCCATCTCCTCGGAACCTACGGCCTTCCCAATCCCTTGCTTGGCGTTGCCGATCGCATCATTGGCTACGCCCTTCACTTTATCACCGGTGCTACCCATGGTTCGCTCCCATTTGTGACTTCTCTCTCCAACTAAACGCCGCCAAAAGCTTATCGTTCCAGTCATTGGCATCCGGAGGCCGGTGGGTTTGTTATCAGAGGAACACATTCGAAGGTTGCGTATTCCATTGCGCGTCTAGCACACGGTTGACCAGCTTACGGTTGAGGAGCGCCCAATGGTAGATTCAGGCTTGATCAGGTTGTTCTTGGCTATCGTTGTTTTGATGATGAGCGGTACCGCCCGCGCCCAGGACGACCCGGAACTTATTTTTAAGAAAGACACGGTTTGGCGCGCGCTTTCGCCGAACGCAAAGTTAGCGACGTACGTCATCGACGATCCGCAAATCGATGGGGTGGCGTGCTATTTCACCGTTCCGGAAGTTGGTGGCTGGAAGGGCTGGGCTGGCTTCGCGGAGGAAAAATCCGACATATCGCTGGCCTGCCGGCAAACCGGACCTGTCGTAGTCAAAGAAAAGTTTGATCAAGGCGACGAAATCTACCGGCAGCGGCGATCATTGTTTTTCAAGCGCATGCGGATCGTCCGCGGTTGTGATCAGAAGCGAAACGTTCTGGTGTATCTCACCTATTCGGATCGAATTATCGAAGGGTCACCGCAGAACTCGACTTCAACGGTTCCGATCATGCCCTGGGGGACGGCTGTCGCTCCTAGATGCGGAGATTTTCTGAAGTGAGCGATCGAAGAGGGCGCGGACATGAGCCAGGATTGGTCATGTTCGTCCGAGATCAAGCTAGGTACTCAACGGCAAACCAGGACTGGGATCGTGCTTTGCGATACGACGCTATTGGTTTGGCTACCTAAAAAAAGGCGTTTTAGGCCACGGCGGCCATGTGATGCCATGACGATCAAATCACAGCCCTGCTTGCTAGCAGTCGCGATGATACCTTCCGCCGGGTACTGATCCTTGGCATGCACCGTTTCGCAGGCGACGCCTCTGGACCCAGCATTTGCGGCAACAGCGGCCAGTACCGCGGTGGCATTTGCCGTTACCGTGCGCTCGTAATCCTGGATTGGAAAAGCAATGGCTGCCTCACCGGAGACCACGGCCGTCCACGGCTCGCTCACCACCACGACGGTCACGCGCGAGCCAAGCGACTTGGCTAACCCTAAACCCTGGCTCACAGCCTTGCCTGCCAGCTCGGATCCATCTGTGGCAATCAGCAGATGCTGGTACATGGGCAATTCTCCAGAAAGTGTCAATCAGCTTTCGTGACAGATCGCGTCCGCCCGGTGATCTAGCAATCAACGCCTGACCACATCGACCGGCGCCGATTTTTTCTGCGGCGAAGCCGCCCGGGTGTCGAAAAACAGCGCTTGGCTGATCAGTGCGCGCACCATATTGACGTCAAACGGCTTGGTCAGAAGAAACGTCGGTTCCGCCCGCTGGCCGGTGAGCAATCGTTCCGGGAACGCAGTAATGAAGATCACCGGCACTTCAAACCCGAGCAAAATCTCATTCACTGCCTCGAGGCCTGAGCTATTGTCGGCCAGCTGAATGTCGGCCAGGATCAAACCCGGCCGCTTAGCCTTTGCAGCAGCGATCGCTTCGCTGTGTGTTCGTGCCAAACCGACGACGCGATGTCCAAGACCCTCAACGAGGTTTTGCAGATCCATCGCAATCAGCGGTTCATCCTCGATGATCAGAACGTCGGTCTCGATCTGCTCGGCAATCTCTTGACCTGCCTGCTGCAACAACTTCGTCACAGTCTCCGGATTTTGCTCCAATACACGAGCGGTCTGCGCCGGCGTGAAACCTTCGACCGACGTCAGCAGAAACGCCTGCCGGGCCTGCGCGCTGATCGCATCCAAACTTTGTTGCGCCGGCTCATTGGGCTCGCGTGACGAGCCTTGAAGGTTAAGATCGACGGAATTCCAAATCTTGAGGAAACTATTGTAAAGTGCCACGCGCGGTTCTTCATCGTCGGCGAAAGTGTCGGGCTCGGCGATGTAAGTCTCGAGGAGCGCCACGACGTACGCATCCCCACTTTCCTGACTTCCTGTCAAAGCACGTCCGAAACGGCGTAAGTACGGCAAGTGAGGAGTAATTTTCGCGGCTATAGACATGCTTCCACCCTAGCATTGTGACGCTGACATGCACTAACCCGTTGCCCGACAAAAAGTTCCGCGATCAGGGAACAATATTAAAAGGCAACCGTTTCTTCGGATCGCATGAGTACTAGCACGCCCCAGTTGTGTTCAGTTATCAAAGCCGGGTCGCTATTTTGCGATTGTGCATCTATTGAGGACAAAAATGGGGAGGTACTCCGACGATGAAGCAGCCGAAGTTAGCGAACCTTGCAACGACGCTGTTGAGTGAAGCTGATCCTACCAACAACGTAATCCCCCTCGGCAAAATATTCAAACAGGCCAGTGAGCGCGTGCAAGAAGCTGCGGAAAAGCCGGAAGTTGATCAGATCATACAACGTCATATCGGTCGCAAGCTCAAAGCCTCCTATGAGCAACTGGTGAAGCAGCCGGTCCCTGACAAGTTCAAAGCCCTATTAGAAGAACTGCAGCGCAAGGAGACGAAGCAGTGACAGATCCGTCTGCTGCATTGCGTGCAGAATTCATGGCTGCTATCCCGAACCTGCGCGCTTTCGCCATGTCTCTTTGCGGGGACGCCACGCGCTCTGATGATCTAGTGCAGGAGACACTGGTCAAGGCTTGGGACAAGCTGTCATCGTTCAACGAAGGCACGAACCTGAAGGCGTGGTTGTTCACGATACTGCGCAATATTTTCTTTTCCGAGCATCGCCGGAGGCGGCGCGAAATCGAGGATGCAGACGGCAACCTTTCCGCCAATCTAGCTGTCCATCCCGAGCAGCCAGGCCACATGGATTTCATCGATTTTCGGGCGGCGCTGCTGAAACTGCCACACGACCAACGTGAAGCGTTGATCCTGGTTGGTGCGGAAGGTTTCTCCTATGAGGAAGCTGCGGCTATTTCGGGCTGCGCCATCGGCACGATAAAGAGCAGGGTGAACAGGGCGCGTGGCCGCCTGATAGATCTTCTCGGCGTCGATGGTGCGGTTGACTATGGGCCAGATACAAAAACCGAAGCCGCCTCAAGCGGGGGTGCTCACTTCCGGTCGACCACCTAGATCAGCTTACGCAAATCAGGCCAGCCTCTAATCGTCGTGCGATCGACGGGCAGGTGGAGTGCTGGGTTGCTTCGCGACTTGGATTGTCTCAATCGACTGCGAAGGATCGCGCTATGCCGCTACCTCTATCTGTGCAGCCCACGGTTAGATCGAATTCCGACGCTGTTGCGGTAAGTTCGATAGTTCTAGGTGTGGCAGTGATTGCCGCGCTTTACCTTGCGCGCGAACTGCTTATTCCACTGGCACTCTCGATTTTGATCAGTTTCGTGTTGGCGCCTTTGACAAATCAATTGCGCAGGACCGGGTTGCCGCAAGGCGCGTGTGTGATCGCCGTCGTAACGTTCACTTTCGGCGCGATACTCGGTATCGGTGCGATCGGGGCATCGCAAATTGCACAGCTTGCGGACAACCTGCCGCAATATCAAACGAACTTGCGGGAAAAGATCAGAACGATCCGTACGGCAACCTCCTCGAGCGGAGCGGTGAATCAGGCGACCAAGGTGATCGAGGACTTGGGACGTGAGATGTCGTCGACCAAGCCTGGGCCGCAGACAGGGACCGTTCCAGCTACCGCGCCAGGCCCTGTTCCCGTTACGATACAAGCGCCGAACAACAACCCGCTCAAGGTGGTAAGTGATTACTTGCAACCTCTCATCGGTCCCTTGGCCGGTACGGGCATTGTGCTGATCTTCGTCATCTTCCTGCTGATGCAGCGGCAGGATCTGCGCGACCGCGTGATCCGGTTGCTCGGCACCAAATCGCTGCATCGAACAACTGACGCTATGGATGAGGCGGCGGTAAGGTTGAGCCGCTACTTCCTGCTGCAGACCGTCATGAATGCCGGCTTCGGCGCATTTGTCGGCGTTGGCCTTTGGCTTATCGGCGTTCCGAGCCCCTGGTTGTGGGGTATCTTTACGATGTTGCTGCGCTTCGTCCCGTATATCGGCTCGATCATCGCCGCGGTTTTGCCGGTGGCGCTCGCTGCAGCCGTCGATCCGGGTTGGACCATGGTCGGATACACCGTTGCATTGTTCGCCATCGGCGAGCCAATTATGGGTCACGCGATCGAACCTTTGGTCTACGGTAGTCAGACCGGTTTGTCGCCAGTAGCGGTGGTCATCGCCGCGGCGTTCTGGACCTGGCTATGGGGGCCGATTGGTCTTCTGTTGTCGACGCCTTTGACGCTGTGTTTGGTTATCTTGGGTCAATACACGCAACGGCTCGAATTCTTGAGTGTATTACTGGGAGATCAGCCCGCGTTGATGCCGTCCGAGAGTTTCTATCAACGACTGATTGCAGGAAATCCTGCCGAGGTTATCGAGCAGGCCGAAGACGCGCTCAAGGAAAAGCCGCTGCTCGAATTCTACGATCAAGTCGCTCTACCTGGTTTGACGCTAGCGCAGAGAGATGTGCAATCGGGCGATCTCACTCCAGAACGTCAGACGATGCTGCTGGAAGGCGTGCACGAACTGGTCGAGAGCCTCGACGATACCCCAGATGCCGACAAAGCTGGAGCGGCAAAGCCCGGCGTCGAAACCGAGGCGGTCTTGGCGCAGCCGGCGACGCTCATTACCGGCGGCAATAACAAAGTCGATCATGCCGCGGCAGCCTTACTGAGCCATGCTTGCAGAAGCATCGGTGTGACCGTGCAGGTTCCCGAAACGCAAGGGTTAGCTGGTGTAGCCGAACAAGCGGCCGGGATGCGGTCACTCGAGATGATATGCCTTTCGTACGTTGCCGAGGCCAAGCCGTCTCACGTGCGCTTTACCGTTGGCCGCGTCAGGCGGCGATTGCCAGGCGTGAAGATATTGCTTGGTTTGTGGAGCATTGCGCCTGACGATCCGGATCTCGAACGCATCAAGGCGCAATCGGGCGGCGACTTTATCGCCCTCTCTTTCCAAGAAGCACTCGGAATAATCCAAAAGCAAACAAGCGCCAGCGCGAAGCCGGTGCTTGAAGGAGAGCATCGTCCGCAAGTATCAAGTCTGGCGGCCGTATCGGCAAAGGGAGGTTGAGTGGCCAAGCCTTCGGACACAGATGCTGGCGCCGGCGAAGCTGGGCAGGCCGATCTGCTGAGGGGCAAGGCGCCGGTCGTCTGGCTGCTCGGCAAGGTGCAATCGGGCAAGACGTCGATCATCCGCACCTTGACCGGCTGCACGAACCTCGAGATCGGCCGCGGGTTCAAGGCGACTACGAAGACGTCCGAAATCTTCGACTTCCCAAGTGCGGTGCCGCTCATCAGATTCCTCGATACGCGCGGTCTCGGCGAGGTCGACTATAACCCAACGGCCGACATGGCATTTTGCGAACAAAGCTCGAATTTGTTGCTGGTAGTGATGAAGGCGGTGGATCAACAGCAGGATTCGATCGTCACGGCGGTTCGCGTGGTCAGACAGCGTAAGCCCGATTGGCCGATCGTCGTGGCCCAGACGACGTTGCATCATGCGTATCCGCCGGATGCGACACACCCTTCGCCCTATCCGTTCGAAGGCGACGAAACCACGATCGCCAAGAGTGGAGTACCAGAACAATTGCGCCGAAGCCTTGCTTTCCAACGGAAGCTTTTCGACGGCTTGCCCGGCCAATCCGCACCTCGCTTCGTGCCGGTTGACTTCACCCAGAAGGACGACGGATACACCCCCATCGACTATGGTTTGAGCGCCCTTGTGACAGCGCTGGAAGCGGCCGCTCCGCTCAGCGTTGCAGCATCGCTCAAGGAAACGATTGCAGCGGCAAACGAAACCTTGTCGGCAACGGCCCATCCTCGCATTCTTGCCTACTCGTTGGCGGCGGCCGCAAGCGATGTCGTGCCGATCGCGGGTGCAATCGCCGTTCCAGGGGTGCAGGCGCAGATGCTGCGTGATCTAGCGGGCATCTACGGTGTGTCGTGGGATCGTTATCATGTCGCCGCGTTCGCGACCGGCCTCGGTACAGGTGTAATCGCGCGTACCTTGGCGACCTTCGGCATCCGGGAGTTGGTGAAACTGGTGCCCGTCTACGGCCAAACCGCGGGTGCGGCGGCAGCATCGGTCACGAGCTTTGCAACGACGTTCGCCATCGGCAAAGCCGCGTGCCGCTTCATGGGCGACAACCGGCTCGGCCGCAGCGATCCATCGGGTATTCAAAGCATATACAGCGACGCGCTCCGGCAGGCATTTCAACTCGCCAAAGACCGCGCCCTAGACATCACGTCGCGGAACAAGACCCCATGACGCGGAAACGCAGAGCGGTAGTGTATCTGCGCTCGGCGATGATCGTGCTCGCCCTGGTTTTGCCTGCGCTGTCCTTGATCCCGCTCGGGTCGCTGTGGCTGTGGGAACGCGGCTACCTGCGGTACTGGATCATCGCCGCACTCATATTGTCGCTGATCAGCTACGTCACTCAGCGTTGGCTCGTCGGTGATATGGAGCCGGTAGCTGGTAGTGGCGCCGCAACCGCAACGGGTGAGGTATCTTCACACAACAGCTCGTTCGAGACCCCGCAAGAAGCCCGCGCTTGGCAGGCGGTCGAGCAGGTGGCAAGCACGGCGGACCCGGCCAAGCTTGTCACGCGCGATGCTTTTCTCGACTTGGGTTTGCAAACAATCGAAGCAGTGGCGCGCGCCATGCACCCGCAGGACGAAAATCCGTTGTGGCGCTTCACGGTTCCCGAAGCGCTGGCGCTCGTCGAGCGGATCAGCCGCGAAATGCGGCCTTTGGTAATCGACAACGTTCCGCTCGGCGAGCGCTTGACGGTCGGGCAAGTGATAAAAATCTACCGCTTCCGTACCGCCATCGATGTCGCCGAGCAGGCGTACGACCTGTGGCGTGTAGTCAGAACGTTGAACCCGGTTAACGCCGCGACGAGCGAGGCGCGTGAGCGCCTGACCAAACGTCTCTACACGGGCCTCAAGGATGAACTCGCCTCGCGCTTGACGAAAGGCTACGTGCGTGAGGTCGGGCGCGCAGCGATCGATTTGTATGGCGGCCGGCTTCGCGTCTCGGACGAAGATCTTGATAAGCACGTATCCCGCGAAACCGTACGTGACATGGCGGCAAGGAAGGCAGCCGAACCGATCCGCATACTTATCGCGGGCCAAGTCGGGGCCGGGAAATCTAGCCTCATCAACGCGCTTCTGAAAAAGCCCGATGCCGCGGTCGATTCGCTTCCCGTCACGCAGGATTTCACGACCTATATCATGACGCGTCAGCCGCCGCCCGATCTGTTGTTCATCGATAGTCCAGCAGCGACTGGAAAACCCATCATCGACCGGATCGCAACGGAGGCTCTGTCGGCGGATTTGATCATCTGGGTTATGAATGCGAACCGGGCGGATCGTGAGATGGATCGGGTCGCGCTAGGTGCGATCAGAACCGCTTTCGCGGCAAAGCCGGATCGCCGGCAGCCCCCTATTCTCGCAGTTGCCACGCACGTCGATCAGTTGAAGCCAGCCCGCGATTGGGCACCGCCCTACGACCTCGGCGACACCACCATTGCCAAGGTAAAGTCGATACGGGAACTATCGGAGTTGATCGCGGCAGAAATCGGCCTACCGGTGGAGTTCGTTGTCCCGGCCGGTCTCGATCCGCAGAAGGCTAAGTTTAACGTGGAAGGGGTTTGGGCGAAGCTGGAGCGATCGCTACCTGATGCGACCCAAGCTAATTTGCTCCGCCGTCTCAGGGGTGTCTCTTCGAAGTGGTCTATAGGAAAACTGTGGTCACAAACGAAAGGTATCGTGCGAACGGCGCGGAACAGGTCAGGCCGCTGACTTGATCCGCCTCGCGATGCCAAATCCAAGAACAAAAGCCGTTCCCACGACGCGAATGGGTCCAAAATAATCGACCGCCTCAGACATTTCCTGGTTCACCGCCGTGACCACTTCCCCGGAAGGTGAAAGCGCGCCTTGCTCGAGCGCTTTTTGCTTTTCTTCAGCTCGCTCGATTATCTTCGGCATCATCATGAATACGATGCCTGCAGCAATGCAAACGGCGGCAATTATACCGCCAGCCGCAATCGCACCGAAGTAAGTCTCCAGCCACCAAAAAATCATCAAAATCGCAAACACGGACCCTACAAGCAGCATGACTACCGCAAGACCACCCCACGTGGCCTTGCGGGTTATATCCTCAACAACGCCGTGCGTCGCGCGATTGGCCGCGTAACGAACAAAATCGCCAATCATGTCAAAACCTCGTCTGGAAGCTTCAGCCAATATTTACGAGGGGAATTACTTACGGGCAAGCAGGGCGAGAGCAAATCCGAGGCCAGCCGCGATGCCAGCCGATTGGATGGGGTTCTTGCGAATGGACGCTGACAACTTGTCTAGCTGATCCTGTGCGATGCCCTGCGCCTGACCCGCCACCTCGGAGATCTGATCGCCTGCAGCAGACATCGCAGCAGATGCCGAACCCGTCATAGAATCGCCCGTAGTGCCTCGTGCCGACGATGTACCAAACCGATCATTAGTAGCCATATCCAACCTCCTTCATGTTTGTT
>JANOOW010000532.1:0-1570 GCA_031421555.1 Hyphomicrobiaceae bacterium
CTTGCGGCCCATCGCGGTCAGCTGATCGACTTTCTTGCCGAATTCCGGGCTGTTCGAGTCCATCGCGGCAAGCTCATCGACGAACTTCGCGACCTTGGCGTCGAGCTCGGTCGTCTCCTCGCCCTTCAGGGGAACGAGCCCCGCCGCCTCCTGCACGGTGATTGCCTGAAGCGCTTCGGGCGGCTCCAGCTTGATCTTGGTGGCGGTCGCGGTCGGCTGTTCGCTGGCCATTGGTTCGTCCCTTCGCTCGTCCCTGATGCGCATCAAAGTGGACGGCCCACCCCGGCCGCGCAAGGGGCAATGCTGTATTATAGGGATAAGACGCGTGGCTTCAAGCCGGAAGAACATCGGGGAACAGCGCAGCGTCGCAGCATGGTTACCCCACTCTCAACCATTCGTCGGAACGCTTCACTTACCTTGCTTGGACTAGAGGAGACGCAAGCCGCCCCATCGAACAGGGAAATCAAATGCTCAAGGCATTCAGGAAACTATGGAACGACGAGCGCGGCAACGCGCTGCTCATCGTTGCCGCCTCGCTGCCGCTCATCATGGGGTCGGTGGGCCTCGCCAGCGACACGATTCAATGGACGCTGTGGAAGCGCGAGCTGCAGCGAGCGGCGGACTCGGCGGCGATCGCCGGTGTTTACGCCAAGGTCCAGAACGTCAGTCATGAAGACGCGGTTCGACAGGACCTTGTGCACAACAACAATGTCGCCAGCTTCACCATCGATACCGATATCGAGAATTCGCCGACCACTGGCGCGTTCACGGCCGATGTCATGGCGGTCCGGGTGCTCCTGGCGGCGCAGAAACAGCTCAATTTCAGCGCGATGTTCATGCAGTCGCCGCCGATGATCCGGGCGACCGCGACAGCGACGATCGTTCCGACCGGCAATTATTGCGTGATCAGCCTGGAAAATACTGCGGCCACCGGGATCAGCGTCGGCGGCACCGCCAACGTCGACCTTGGCTGCGGCATGATCACCAATTCGACGTCGATGAATGCGGCGGTTGCGTTCGGCAACTCCGACGTGGACGCGAGTCCGATCGCGGCCGTGGGCGGCATCCAAGCCAGCGACAACTGGGACGATGACGTGCAATTGCTGCCGTTTACGCTGGCCCAGGCGGACCCGTTCGCAAACGTCAATCCGCCGGTTCCGACCGGCAGCTGTCCGAACCGCACGGTGAATTCGAACGTAACGGCGACGCTGAATCCGGGCTGCTACGGCAGCATGACGCTCCGCGGTAATGTCACGCTGAACCCGGGGACCTATGTCCTCGACGGAGGCGACCTCACGATCGGCGCGCAGGCAGTCATCACCTGCAATGGCTGCGTGTTCGTCCTTACCAGCCGGACAGCGGCCACCAATCCGGGTTCGATCGGCGACGTTGATATAAATGCCGGCGCCCGTGTAAACCTGACCGCGCCGACCACCGGCACTTATGCCGGGATTTTGATGTACCAAGACAGGCGCGCGGCAACGAGCACCGCTTCAAATCACACCAACCACATCAACGGCAACTCGCAATCCAGTTTCGAGGGCGCGTTCTACTTCCCCAACCAGCAGAC
>JANOOW010000533.1:0-1650 GCA_031421555.1 Hyphomicrobiaceae bacterium
AATATTACAAGAGCAAAGAAGACCTCGCCTACGACGTTCCGCTGTCGCATCTCGTTGGTTTTTTCGAGGAGTATCGACTGGCGGTAACGGGTAAGCAGAGTGCGCGAGAACGCCTGCTGCTGTATCTCTCGATGTCGACGAATTATGCGCGCGAACACGCCGAATGGGCACGACTGCTTTATCTCGAAATCTGGCCGAGCGTTTTTGTCGGCGAAGCCGGGCTTCGTCACTGCATCGACGATTTTTCGCGGGTTGTGCTATTCCTGGTGCGTCAGGGGATCGAGGAGGGAGAATGGTCCCCCGATTGCGACGCATATCAGACTACAGCCCTACTGGTTGGCGGGGTCAACCAAGTTATCATTACATGGCTGCTCTACCGCCGCCCGCGCAATCTGACTAAGGCGGGAGCCGAGATGGCCGAGCGCCTGCTTGTCATGCTGGACAACGAAAAGTCACATAAGGGTATGACAGCCGAACGATAGAAATCGATCCTATCGGTAATTTAGAGCCGGTCAGGCCCTTTAGGCTGCGTTGCGTTGAATGCTGCCGGAAGCCCCTAGCTCCGCCAGTGTTGCGCTCAGCACACGCTCGTTGTGCCAGGCGGCGTCACCATAGCAGTGCTCGATTACTTTGGCGCGACGCAGGAAACGGTGCAGGCCGAGCTCCCAGGTAAATCCCATGCCGCCATGGACCTGAATCGTCTCGTTGCAGATGTGCCGTGACACGCCGCCGCAATAAGCCTTGGCCATGGATGCGGCACGTGCACGATCGGGCGCGTCTTCGGAAGCGGCCCAAAAAGCGTAGTATGCCGCAGAGCGGCCGGCTTCCAGGGCCACGGCCATATCGGCACAACGATGCTTGATCGCCTGAAACGCGCCGATCGCCTGGCCAAACTGGACACGGACCTTGGCGTAATCGACGGCGGTGTCGAGCATCCGTGCCGCACTGCCCATCAGCAACCCCGCGCCAATCGTTGCGGAAACGTCCAGCAACCGCTCCACCGCGCCCTCCGGCCCCGCCTCGCCCAGGACCGCATCAGCACCGATCGCAACCTTGTCGAACGTTACAGCGCAAAAGCCGCTGGTGGGATCAAGATCGTCATGAGCCCGGATCGCAACGCCTGCGACATCAGCTTCCACCATCACCAGCAAGGGGCGGTCGTTAGACTTGGCAACGACCAGGAACAATGTGGCGTCCGCCGCATCACCGACAAGAATTTTAGTGCCGGTCAGGCAATTTCCAGCAAATTCGGTCTGCACGTCACGGGGATCATACCCTTGATCGACCTCCAGCACGGCCACGGCAATCTTGACCGCGCCTGCGGCGATCTGCGGTAGCAAATCGCGCTGTTGCACTTCCGAGCCGTGACGAACAATGAGGTCCGTTGCAGCCAGTGATGCAGCAATTACCGGTGGCGCTAGGCCAGCACCCAGTGCTTCGACCGCCAACGCCAGATCGACTAACGACATGTCCACGCCACCGAACCGCTCAGGGACCATGAGCGCGAAAAGGCCGATATCAGTCAGGGCCTGCCACACGGCCTCATGCGGCGGTAGGACCAGCTCGGGCCCGGTCAGCGCGGGAAAACCGGCAAGTACATTCTTGACTGTCTCACCGAAGCTCTTCTGCTGTTCGTCGAAGCCGAAATTC
>JANOOW010000534.1:0-3407 GCA_031421555.1 Hyphomicrobiaceae bacterium
CGAGGCGTGGTCCCGGTGCGATCTGGAACGACGTGGTGCCGGCTTCCTCGCGGCCGGCTTCCTCCGCGAGTCTCTCGTACGACTGGATACGCGCCTTGGACTTTGCCTGCCGCGCCTTTGGACTCGAGCGGATCCATTCCAGCTCGCGCTTGAGGGCGCGCTGCTTGCCTTCTTCCTGACCCTTCTCGGTTTCGAGCCGTTTGGCCTTCTGTTCGAGCCAGCTCGAATAGTTGCCCTTGTAAGGGACGCCGTGGCCACGATCGAGTTCGAGCGTCCACTCGGTGATGTTGTCGAGGAAGTAGCGATCGTGCGTCACAAGGATGACGCAGCCGGTATAGTCGGTGAGAAACTTCTCAAGCCAGGCCACGCTCTCGGCGTCGAGATGGTTGGTCGGCTCGTCGAGCAGCAAAATGTCGGGCTTCGACAGCAGCAGGCGCGTAAGCGCGACGCGGCGCTTTTCACCACCCGACAAGTTGGTGACACTCGAGTCGCCCGGCGGACATCGTAGCGCATCGAGCGCCTGCTCGACCTGCGCATCTAGATCCCACAAGGTGTGCGCGTCGATCTCGTCCTGCAGCTTGGCCATTTCGTCGGCCGTCTCGTCGGTATAGTTGGCCGCAATCTCGTTGTAGCGATCGAGCAGCGCCTTCTTTTCCGCCACACCTTCCATGGCGTTGCCGAGCACATCCTTGTCGTTGTCGAGCTGTGGCTCTTGCGCCAAATAGCCGACCCGGATGCCGTCGGCGGCAGACGCTTCGCCAAGGAAATCATCGACCGTGCCGGCCATGATCTTGAGCAGCGTCGACTTGCCTGAGCCATTTAGACCGACGACGCCGATCTTCGCGCCAGGCAGGAACGATAGCGAGATGTCCTTCAACACCTGCTTGCCGCCAGGATAGGCCTTCGACAACTTGTGCATGTGGTAGACGTATTGATGGGCTGCAGCCATTGGGGCGCCTCTTGAACGGATCTTGCGACGTTGGTTTGGCAGACAGCTAACGCATCGCCGCGAAATGCTCAATCGGAGTCGTCAACGGCCAAGAATATCAAAACGGCTTTCGGAACCTTGCTTAGCGGTCGCAGTTGAACGGTTCCACACCCTATCAACCGGAGCGATATGATGGCGAGTTATGCACCAACACTCGAAGCCTTCAAAAAAGGTATTACGCGGATGTCTGTCTCGGCCGCTGTGAAGAACATCGAAGGCTGGGAAGAGAAACTCGAATCGACAGAAGTTTCTGGCTCGAAAACGATATTGCGCGATCTTGGCGCGCTTAAGAAAGCACTGCAGGCAAATGAGCCGGATGGCGAGCGCATCTGCGAGTTGATGTCGCGTTTGGGCACCCAGACGACTTCGATCGCGGAAAAGGCAGACCGGGATGGCGAGAAGCTCACTCAGCTCGGCGAAGCATTGACGGAAGCTGGCGAAGAGGGCGAGGGCTCAGGATCCTCTTCATCGAAGAGCCGCTCAAAGACCGCAGGCGCCACGCGCTGACGCGGCATTTCTGCCCCAATTAGAATCCGCAGTTCCCCCGGGACTGCGGATTTTCTATTGTGCGTGCAGCCTGCCGGCCGAAATCGAACGAGCGATCGGAACCATCGACATGAATACACCACAGCCTTCGCCGCACATGCTCTACATCGCTGATCCGATGTGTTCGTGGTGCTACGGTTTTGCGCCAGTGATCGAGGGTTTGGCTGCCCACTTCGGTGAGCGGCTGCCGGTGCGCATCATCGTCGGCGGCCTTCGCGCGGGCAACACCAAGCCGATGGCGCAGGCCGACAAGGACTACATTTCAAGCGCCTGGACGCGCGTGAATGCAGCGACCGGCCAACCGTTCGATCACGCATTTTTCGAGCGCGAGACCTTCGTCTACGACACCGAGCCCGCCTGCCGCGCCATCGTCGCGATGCGACATCTGGCACCAGACAAGGCGCTGCAATTCAAGAGCGCGATCTCATCCGCATTCTACGGACACAACCGCGACGCCACCTCGGGCGAAGTGTTAGGCGACATCGCCGCGGAATGTGGCGTCGACCGTGCGCAATTCCTTGAACTGTTCCAATCGGCCGACATCCGCAACGAAACGTTTCGCGACTTCCTGCTCGCCAAGGACATGGGCATCGAAGGTTTTCCGTGTCTCGTGGCCGGCACCGGCGGCAACGACTACGGTCTCGTCACCAACGGATATCGCCCGATCGACGGCATGATCGAGGCATTGGAGAAGTGGTTGGCGGTGAAGGTCGCAAACTCTTAATTTTCGATGCCGCCCATCGAAAGCGGCCGTGCCCCTTCACATTCTCCGTCATCCCGGCGCAGGCCGGACCTACGACAAGCCTGCGGCACATCGCTGCTTGGCGTAAGATACCGCAAAGCCACATCGAGTTATTGCCGCAGACGTGGCGCAAGAGGAGAGTTGCCGTAGGTCCCGGCCTGCGCCGGGATGACGGCATTGGGTGGTGAGCCCGAGTTCATTTATCGAGAGGGTACCGCGCATGCGGAAGGTGATGATCAGAATGGTGGTCGCCGCGCTTGCGGCAACCATGGCTGTGCCTGCCGTCGCGCAGACGGCGCATCCACTGGTGTGGAAGATCGTCGAAACGCGAACAGGGATCGTCACCGATCTGACCGATCCGGCGCTGGTCCGGGCCCTGTTCCCCTGTGGAGCGATCACGCTGCTTGGCGAAGTGCATGACAATGCCGATCATCACCGGATGCGGGCAAAGTTGTTAGAGGTAGAACACGATGCGGGAGGTGAGATGCGAAACAACTGCGGTGGCCCGGCATTTGTGTTCGAACACATCACTAGTGATCAGCAAACTGCCTTGGACGAATTCTGGCTGGGGCGTCACAGGACCCATGGCGGAACTGTCGATTCTTTACTTCGCCATTTGCAGTGGGGAAAATCCGGCTGGCCATCGGCATTACTTTTTCGACCGTTACTTCAACAAGCAATTCGTCTAGGCAGCAGAATTGTACCCGGAAACCCGGCGAGGGAGGTGACACGCAAGGTTGCCAAGCAAGGCCTGGATGCACTTGATACAGCTAATGCTGTTTTGTTGGGCCTCGACGTGCCCCTCGCCCCGGCGTCGAACGACGCGCTACTCTCCGAACTCGAAGCGAGCCATTGCGGGCTGATGCCGAAATCGGCGTTTGGCAACATGGCCGTAGCCCAACGCTATCGCGACTCATACATGGCCGACGTTGCGCTCAAAGCAAGTGAAGCATCCGGAAACGTCGTGATCTTTGCTGGCAACGGCCACGTGCGGACCGATCGCGGCATACCGTATTATTTGAAACAACGTGCACCCGAACGCACTGTGATCGCCGTCGCATTCACTGAGACCGAGGACGGTAAACTCGACCCCGCCACCTACGGACCGCGCGATCCGCAGGGCAAACCCGC
>JANOOW010000535.1:0-7499 GCA_031421555.1 Hyphomicrobiaceae bacterium
GCTGGCAGCGCGACAGCACCGTCACCGGCACCTTGCGGATCTCCGTCGTCGCGAAGATGAACTTCACATGCTGCGGCGGCTCCTCGAGTGTCTTCAGCAGCGCGTTGAAAGCGCCCTTCGAGAGCATGTGAACTTCGTCGATGATGAAGACTTTGGTGCGCGCCATCAGCGGCCGGTAGCGCGCGCTTTCGATGATCTCGCGCATGTTGTCGACGCCGGTATTCGACGCGGCGTCCATTTCGACGACGTCTGGGTGGCGGCTGGCGATGATCTCGGCGCAGTGAACGCCATGACCGTCCATGGTGACGGTCGGACGATCGGGCAACCCTGGTTTCGAATAGTTGAGCGCGCGGGCGAGGATCCGGGCGGTGGTCGTCTTACCAACGCCGCGCACCCCCGTCAGCATGTAGCCTTGCGCGATACGGTCGGCCTTGAACGCGTTTTCGAGCGTTCGCACCATCGCCTGCTGGCCGATCAGATCGTCGAACGTTTCGGGCCGGTACTTGCGCGCGAGCACGACGTACGGCTTTGCCGGAGCATCGGGCTCGGGCGGCTTATCCGCTGACGTATCGCCGGGTGTGTTTTTCGCCATGCTGCCTTGGCCGCCTGCGTTACGCGGAAGGGCCGGCGGCAGAGCGCTCACGCGGCATCAAGCAAAATGAGGAAGCTGACCAACGACCCATATCCGGCTCGTTAGGGCTGCTACCTTCCGGTCCTGACCCGGTTGGCGAGAGACACGTCCGCAGCCAACTTCCCCGCTTGCTATATGGCGGGGAAATCCGCCCAGGGCAAGGGTTGTTGCATTTTTGTTCAGTGAGTTTCGCCGCACCCTCAATCCCCGCGCAGCTGCCGGGTCGCGACCGGGTACAGGCCCTCCTGGCCCAGCATCCAGACCGACAGTCCGTCGTCGCCGAACAGGGGCACGAACGCGTCATCGAGAACGTTCAGGCCCCCGGCAAAGGCGCCGAAAGCGGGCAGCACCAACCGCAATCCGTTGCCCACGAAGCACGGGCGCCGCAACGTGCTGCCGTACAGCGACAATTTCGCCGCCGGATGCATGTGGCCGGCGATCTCGTGCGTGACGCGGCCCTGGCTGGGCACGTGCCGTAGGCGCACGCCTTCGAGCTCCATCTCGTCGACCACCTCGCCGCCAAATTTAGCAGCCAACTCGGGATCGTGGTTGCCGGTAACCCAGATCCACCGCCGGTCCTCCTGCATGATGTGCAGAATATCGAGATCATCACACGAGATGCGGTCCGACGCACCAACATCGTGCAGGCTGTCGCCCAACGCGATGACGGTGTCGACCTCGTACCGGTCGATCGTCTCAGCCAGCCGCATCAGCGTCTGGCGCGTGTCGTACGGCGGCAGCATCGAACCGCGGCGGGCATAGGAGGAGCCCTTTTCGAGATGCAGATCGGTGACGATCAGCGCCTTCTCGGCATGCCAATAGAGGCTACCCGATTGGTCGGCGATGAACGATTTGCCACAAAGCGAAACCGGCTGCGAATTGAAGTCGTGCAGGCCGAAACGTTCAGGCTTCAATTCCAGCATGCTTATCCCCCCATTGCCTCCGCGATCAACGCTTCGGCGGCCTCACGCAGCAGACTATCCCCGCCTTTGCCTGCCACCGGCTCGCGGCCGATCTCGAGCAAGATCGGCACTGACAAGGGTGACGCTCGACTCAGCGCACGATGATTTATACTACCTTTTACACGGGCGAGAAATTCGGCCAGCCTTCGGATATCCAGCAGACCCGTTGCCGCATCGGTCCATGCCGCTTCGAGCAGAATGTGATGCGGATCATGCTGCCGCAGCACATCGTAGATCAGGTTCGTCGATACCGTCACCTGCCGGCCGGACTTCTCCTTGCCCGGAAAGCGCCGGTCGATTAGCCCCGCAATTACGGCGCAAATGCGGAACGTGCGTTTCATCAACGAACTCTCGGCAAGCCACGCTTCGAGATCGTCGCCCAGCATGTCTTCGGCGAACAGCCGGTCGAGATCGAGACGCCCGTCCGCGATCATCGCCGACAGATCGCCCGCCGCCCACACCGATAGTCCGTAATCGTTGGCGACGAAGCCCAACGGCCGCGCGCGCGCCCGCTCAAGCCGCCGCGTCAGCAGCATGCCAAGCGTCTGATGTGCAAGCCGGCCCTCGAACGGATAGGCGACGAGGTAATGCCGGTCTTCACGCGGGAATGTTTCGACCAGCACTTCGGTGGCCGTCGGCAGCGCAGACTTCGCCGCCTGTAGGCCGAGCCATTCGCGGACCGGTAGCGGCAAGCTGGGCCACGTGGTGTCGTCGGCCAGCATCGCGCGCACGCGGCTTGCCAAGTGTGTGGACAGCGGAAACTTGCCGCCGGGATAACTCGGGATCATCGGCGACTTCGCCCAGCTGCGGGTGACGTACACTTCGCTGTCCTTCACGCCTTCGAGACGCAGTATCTCACCGGCAAAGACGAACGTATCGCCGGGCTTCATCTCGCCCGCCCACCACTCGTCCATCTCGCCGAGCACACGCCCGCCCATCATTGGGCGGCGTTTGCCTGGACGTCCGCCGGCCGATGGCAGCCGCTGGCCTTTGCCGATCAACCGCACCTTCAGCAATTCGCTGTCGACGATGGTGCCGACGTTCATGCGGTGCTGCTGGGCGAGCCTGGGATGGGCGATACGCAGACGGCCGTCATCGGCCGGACGCAATCGCGCATAGCGTTCGTAGGAGCGCAGCGCGTAGCCGCCGGTCGCGACGAAATCGAGCACGCGATCGAAGTCGCGCCGTGTCAGCTCGCAGTAGGGCGCTGCCGAGCGCACCTCTTCGTACAATTCCGCGGGCCGGAACGGTGCACTGCAGGCGATGCCCATCACATGCTGACACAGCACGTCGAGCGTACCAGCGTGTACGAGTTGCACATCCTGCACGTTGGCTTCCGCCGCATCGAGCGCGGCGCGGCATTCCAGAACTTCGAACCGGTTGCCTGGTACGAGTATCGCGCGTGATGGCTCATCGAGCCGGTGATTAGCGCGGCCGATGCGCTGGATCAGGCGGCTCGCGCCCTTCGGTGCGCCGACGTTGACGACCAGATCGACATCGCCCCAGTCGATACCCAGATCGAGCGTCGACGTGCACACGACGGCCTTGAGCTTGCCAGCCGCCATTGCCGCTTCCACACGCCGCCGCTGCGTCGCATCGAGAGAACCGTGATGCAGGGCGATGGGTAGGTTGTCCTCGTTAGCCTTCCACAACTCGTAAAACAGCATCTCGGCCTGGTTTCGCGTATTCACGAACAGCAGCGACAACTTGTAGGCCTTGAGCGTCTCGTAGATTTGGCCGACCGCATAGCGCGCCGTGTGCCCCGACCAAGGCAGCGGCTCGTCCGTTTCCAAAATGGTGATGTGCGGCTTGGCACCGCCGCCGGTGATGACGAGATCGCCCAGCATGGTGCGATCGTGCGGCATCGTTTGCGGTACGATGTAGGCCTGCAGTTCCGATGGCCGCGCCACCGTCGCCGACAGACCGACAGTGATCAGTCCCGGCGCCAGCGTTCGCAACCGTGCGAGCCCCAAAGCCAGCAGGTCACCACGCTTCGAGGCCGACAACGCGTGCAACTCGTCGAGGATGACGAACTTCAAATCGCGGAACAGGAAATGCGCATCTTCATGGCTTATCAACAACGCGATCTGCTCTGGTGTCGTCAGCATTATCTCCGGCGGCTTGGTGCGCTGCCGGGCTCGCTTGGCGACCGACGTATCGCCGGTGCGCGTTTCGATGCGGATCGGCAGGCCCATCTCGGCAACCGGCTGCGTCAGGTTGCGGGCGACGTCGACGGCCAACGCCTTCAACGGCGAAATGTAGAGCGTGTGCAGCCCAGCCCCTGCGGCCGGCTTGGCCTCATTCACCGTCAGATCGACGAGGCTCGGCAAGAAACCGGCGAGCGTCTTGCCAGCTCCGGTCGGGGCGATCAACAGCGTCGATCGGCCCGCGCGCGCGCGCTCCAGCAACGCCAGCTGATGGGCGCGAGGCGTCCAGCCGCGTTGCGCAAACCAGTCTTCGAACACAGGCGGCAGATGCGGCCGCGGCGCCGCAACTTTTGCCCGTCTTCGCTTTGCGATTACACCCACTGTACTCTGCCTTTAGGCGCGCGACTGCGCCGGTCGCGCGAGACCCGAAAGTATGTTACCGCAAAGCCGTGCCGCGACCCGGCGCGACCAATTGACGGCACGGCTTTGAAGGATAAACGAACGATGGACCGCGAGCGATTTTTCGGCGGCAACCCGGTGGGCGTGATGATCCGGCTGGTGATCATCTCGATTGTCGTCGGCATCGTCCTGCAGGCGCTCAATATCTCGCCGCCCGACATCCTCTACCGCCTCGAAGTGCTGGCGCAGAACATCTACAACATGGGCTTTGGCGCGTTCCGTGGATTGATCAATTTTTTCCTGATCGGCGCGGTCATAGTGATTCCGATCTGGTTCATCGCGCGCCTGCTGGGTGCGTTCCGCAACCCACCGAAGTGACCGAACCGAATCCGGTCAGCGTCCTATCACCTTCTTCGAAGTGGTAGAAGGAAACGGCTGGCCATCGGGACGGGCCGGCGCATCACCTATCCCGGCAAGCTTGGCGATGCTGGCGGCGATTGCCGGTGGCAACCCCTCGAGATTTGGCGGCGGCATCGTGGTAAGCGGCGGTTGCGGCCGTTGCTGTTGCGCGGGCGGTGCCGTTACATACGGGTGAACCGGCTGCGGATAATTGGGCGGCAAGTTATAAGCTTGGGTCGCCATCTGACGCGCCTCGCCGAACGGGGGCGCGACTGGCCGCTGCGGGGGCATTTGTGCGGCGAGAGGCGCTGCCGCGGGACGCAACGAGGATAGCGGCTGTCCGCCCGAAGGCTGCGGCCTTGCGGTCTGCGGCCTGCCCGTTGGCATTGTGGGGTTTTGCGGCGGCGGCACGTCACCAGGACGCGCCACCTCTTTCGGAGCCTGCGGATTACGCGGTCGCAGGCGCACAGCCGCGGCGGGCAGATCGCCGCCCAAGCGTGGCCGGGCGGCACCCAGAGCCGGCACATCGCCGTTCTTGAGGGCGGCTGCCACAGCTTCTGGTGAACCCGGCGTTGGCCTCGGCCCGGGCACGGTCTTTACCTGCTTGCGCGGCTTTGCCATGACGCTTCCGGCGTCGCCGGCCATCGGTGCGGCCGGCTTCGGCTTGGTGCGGAAATAGCCGCGCCGCTGCAGCTTGCGCTCGGACTTGCGAATAACGCGCAGCATCGAAATCACATCGCGCTCCGGCATCGGCTCGCCGTAGTAGAAGCCTTGCGCGTACTCGCAGCCGATCGAGCGCAGGAAACCAACGTCCTCGGCCCGTTCGACGCCTTCGGCTACGACCTTGCGGCCAAGCTCGTGCGCCAGCGCCACGATCGAGCGTACGATCGGCGACCCGGTACCATCGGCGTTGCCGCCTTGCACGAGGTCCTTGTCGATCTTGACAGTGTCGAACGGGAACCGCTGGAGGTAGGCCAGCGACGAATAGCCGGTGCCGAAATCGTCCATCGAAAGAAGCGCACCGGCAGCTCGCAGCCACTCGAGGATCTCGACCGCCTGCTCCGGGTTCTCCATCACCAGGCTCTCGGTGACTTCCAACCGCAACGAGCCGGGTGGTACCAGATTGCGCCCGAGGATATGCCGGATCTCCTGGATCAGATCCTTGCGAAACAGCTGGCGGCTCGAAACATTGACGCTGACGAACAGCGGATTTTCGCTGCGCGGTAATTCCCGCTGCCACTTTGCAGCTTCGTTGGCGGCCATCGACAACACGTACGAGCCGAGCTTGACGATCAAGTCGCTCTCCTCGGCCACCGGCACGAACTCGGCCGGATTGAGCAGTCCGTGCTTGGGATGTTCCCAACGCACCAGCGCCTCGAACCCTGCGAGTTCCTCCGTCGGCAACGAAATGATCGGCTGGTAGACGACGCGCAGCTGCTTTTTTTCGATCGCCTTGCGCAGATCGCTTTCGATCGCCACCCGGTCGTCGCGGTCGGCGCGCATCTCCGGCTTGAAAATCTCGATCCGGTCCGAGCCGCTGCGCTTGGCGCGGTACATCGCCATCTCGGCGTCTTTAAGCAGATCTTCCGCATTCATGTCTTGCGCGCCGTACGCGGCAATGCCGATCGAGGCCGTCAATACGATATCCTGACCCGCAATCTTGATCGGCGAGCGCAAGCTGCGGCGCACCCGCTCGGCCAGCATGGCTAGTTCGCGCGGGTCCTGCTCAGTGAGCAGCAGCAGCGCGAACTGATCGCCACCGACCCGGGCCAGCGTATCTAACGGCGTCAGATGCCGCGATAGCCGGCGTGCCACGGTCAGCAGCAAGCTGTCGCCGACGATCAGGCCGAACGACGAGTTTACGCTTTTGAATTTATCCAAGTCGATGAAGACAAGCGTCGGATGGATCTGGCGCTCGGATTTTGCACGCGCGACCGTCGTTCCCAGGCGGTCGAGGAATAGAGCGCGATTGGGCAAGCCGGTCAGGCTGTCGTGCACCGCATCGTGCATCAGCCGTTCTTGCGACCGCTTCTGATCGGTCACATCGCGCATCAAGCCGACGCAGCGCAACGCCCGGCGATCGGCACCGGGCACGCTCGCCGCGTCAAGTTCGAACCAGCGATACGAGTTATCCGAATGGCGCATGCGGAATTCCGATCGCAGAGCGCCACCGTTCTTTTCCTTCGTCGACCACAACAGCAGCTTGAAGCGCTCGCGATCCGCCGAGTGCACGTGCTTGATGAAATCGTCGACCTTGCACGACAACTCGCCGGGGTTGAGCCCGAGGATCGCCTCGACGAACGGCGATGTCCGCACCTCCTCGCGCCGCGCTACCCACTCCCAGGTTGCAGCACCGGCACTTTCAATCGCCTCGGAGCGCAATTGCATTTCGTTGGGCGATGCGCCGTACAGCGGCTCCAGCGTGCGGAACGCAAATTGCGTGACGGTGAAGCCGACCAGCACGACGAGCATCACGAGGCCCGCCATCAGGCCCGAAACCGCGATATCGCCCGACAACCTGCCGGTGAGGACGACGGCTGCGCCAAAAATCCAGACCAGCAGCAGCATCCACGCCGGCACCATGGCGAGTGCGCGATCTTGCCCACGTAATGCCAGGAACAACGTGAGCAGACCACCAACCACGCCGATCACTGCAAACGACATGCGTGCGAAGCTTGCCGCCAAGCGGGGATCGATCACGGCGACGGCAACCAGCGCCAGCTGACCGATCATCCAAACGCCCATCAGCATGCGGATGAAACCGTGCCATGACCCGATACGCAAAAATGTATGCAGGAAGATCACGAAGCTCGCCGCCATCGCGGCTTCGGTGCCGGCGCGATAGACCGCGTTGTCCTCCGGCTTCAGCTGGAACAGCTTATGGAAAAAGCCGAAGTCCACGCACAGGTAGCCCAGCACGCACCAGGTCAGAAGCGCCGCCGAAGGAAAGATCGCCTTGTG
>JANOOW010000536.1:0-2273 GCA_031421555.1 Hyphomicrobiaceae bacterium
CGCCTATCCCGGCCTGCACGATGCCATCGTCGACGAAGCGCTTTGGGACGAGGTGCAGGGCGCGCTCATCGAGAACCGCGTCGAGCGCATGACACGCTCGACCGCAACGGCGCCCAGCCTGCTGGCCGGCCTCGTCTACGACAACAGCGGCGAGCGCATGTCGCCGACGCACGCCAACAAGAAAGGCACGCGCTACCGCTATTACGTCAGCCAGTCGCTCATCAAACGGGGCCGACCGAAGGCATCGGGCGCAGCCTGCCGGGTTCCGGCCGCCGACCTCGAAAGCGTCGTTGAGGACCGAATTTGCGCGATGATGAGGGATGAGTCGGCCGTCTTCGAAGCCGCCGGGGCTGCAGCCGTTGCTGTTGCCAAGTCCCTGATCGAGAATGCCGCCAACCTCGCGCGACGCTGGCCGACCCTACCAGCATCCGACAAGCGCACCATCCTGCATGCGCTTGTCGCCCGCATCCACGTCCGTCCCGAGGCGGTCGACATCTCGATCCGCCCTGCAATGTTGCCCGATGTTGTGAAACCCGACCTCGACATCCGGCGGCTGCCCGCAAAGCCGGAGGGAGGGATGAAGACTCTTTCGGTGCCGGCTCGGCTCAAGCGGACTGGTCTGGAGACGAAGCTGCTGATCCAAGGCACGTTCGGCGCTGCGCCGCACCGACAGGCCGATCGCAGCGTGCTGCGGCTCATCGCGCTGGCGCGGCGACTGAGCGATCTGGTCATGAACAGCAATGGCAAACCGATCCAGGACCTCGCTGCCGAGGTTGGACTGAGCCGATCCTACTTCACACGCATCTTCCGGCTAAGTTTCCTGGCCCCCGAGATCACAAAGGCGATCATCCAGGGACGCCAGCCGCGCGGGTTTAATGCCATCAATCTCATGCGCGCTGGTCAGTTCGCGCTCCAATGGCCCGACCAGCGCCGTGAGCTGGGTTTCAACTGAGCGCGTCAGCGCCATCGATTTCCTGACACCCGCCGTCGATCCACGACGGCGGGTCGCCTTTGCCAACGATGTGGTCGGCGTCTATCGGCATTCTCCCGCTGGCAGCGGTACCACCCGAAACCTGATAGGAGACTTTTGCCGGAACAGCGTCACAGAACCGGCTGCCGCGCCAAAGCGATCTCTAAGTCCTTGATCGAATGGTGATTCGGCACTAACCCCCGGACATTGCCGACGAAGTTCGGATCCGACCTTGAAACACGTTTTTATGAGTGATATCAATGGGTTAGCTGGCGGAGAGAGAGGGCTGCGGAAGCCCAGTATTTACAGGATTTTTTCATCTTCCGCTAACTGATTACCCCGCTAGTTCCCCCTTCGAGAAAAATGCTGCGGAGGTGTCCGCCGGCGTCCGTTGGACATGTGGATAACTTGGCTACTCCGGACGGCTTTCGATCCATTTTCGAATGTCGGATGCGCGCCAAGCGATCCGGCCTGGACCGATGTGACGTTGCCGGGGGAAGAGGCCAAGCGCCATGTACTTGTAGACCGAGGCCCGAGACAGTCCCGTCTTCATCCGGACGATCTTCACGCTCCACAACTCGTCGTCGAGCGTTGGCGCTAGTGCCAGCGCACCCGCGATTGGCATCCGCTGGGCATAGCCGAACAGATCATCGGTCGGCGCGGCCGGGGTTGGGATCGCGTAAGTTTGACTGAGACGCCGGTGTCGCATGGTGGTCATCCGATCCTTCGTTGTCTGATAGTGTCTTGCCGTGGCTGTCCCTCATCGCCGCCATGATCGTTGCGCTGAGGCTGCGATCTGTCCGTATCCGTTTCGTGACCTCTTCGATCACTTGGTCGAACCGGAGCTGGCCCAGGGCGCGTGCCGCCTCGTGCTCGCTCGACGGCTGCGGCGGTGTGATCATCAGAAAATAGCGCACGAACGTCGCTGTCAGCTCCGTTGCGACGGCGAGGTCGTGTTCGAGACGGCGCAGCGACCGCCGTGTCGACTCGTGCTGCAGGGACTGCAGGTCGGTCGACGTGTGATTGCTTTCGTCCGCTGTGAGATACTGCTGCAGCGCGCGTTCCAGGATCGCCGACTTGGACACGCGATGCGTCTCTGCCGTCGCCTGCAGTTTCTGCGTCATTGCTTGCGAGAGGTAGAGCGCGTGGCGCTGGCGCATGGGTCGTGTCCTTCGCGAGGGGTGCGGCGGTCGTCGCGACGGGCGCGATTGCTGTGACGGTTGCCGGTGCCGCAGCGGTCGACGGCGACAGAGCGATGGTCCTACTTTGGGTACTAGGCGCAGGGGCTCTTGGCTGCTTGGCG
>JANOOW010000537.1:0-6772 GCA_031421555.1 Hyphomicrobiaceae bacterium
GCCAATACATCTATCATGGCCGCGTCAAAGCGCTCGCCGACGCCGCTCGTGAGGGCGGCCTGGACTTCTGAACTGAAAGGACTAATCCGTGGCACGTTCCCCCGGCGGTGGTGGTGGTAGAGATCGCGGTCGCGATCGCGACAAGGCAGACAGCGAGTTTTCGGACAAGCTGGTCGGCATCAATCGCGTCGCGAAAGTGGTCAAAGGCGGCAAGCGATTCGGCTTTGCAGCACTCGTAGTCGTCGGCGACCTCAAGGGTCGCGTCGGCTTCGGGCACGGCAAGGCACGTGAAGTGCCGGAAGCGATTCGCAAGGCAACGGAGGCCGCGCGCCGCGCGCTGATCCGCGTGCCATTGCGCGAAGGCCGTACGCTACATCACGACAGCGAAGGTCATCACGGCGCCGGCAAGGTTGTGCTGCGTTCGGCGCCTGCCGGTACCGGTATCATCGCCGGTGGCCC
This sequence comes from Hyphomicrobiaceae bacterium, assembly GCA_031421555.1. GTDB lineage: Bacteria > Pseudomonadota > Alphaproteobacteria > Rhizobiales > Hyphomicrobiaceae > JAKFWF01. The sequence continues at coordinate 460 of JANOOW010000537.1, forward strand.
GATGCGCGCCGTCTTCGAGATGCTGGGCGTACAGGACGTCGTCGCCAAGTCGTTGGGTTCGTCGAACCCATACAACATGGTGCGCGCCACTTTCGACGGCCTGAAGCATCAGGAAAATCCGCGTGGCGTTGCTGCCCGCCGCGGAAAGAAGTATGGCGATATCGTCGCGCGCCGCCGTGATGGATCCGCTGCCGAAGCGGATGCTGCCGGCGAAGTGTGAGGTCGCGCGTCCGAACGATGCGCGACGGTGATTTGAAGGGTCAAGGGCTATGTCGAAACCACACACGGACAAGATGATCACGATCGAGCAGATCGCGAGCCCCAACCGGCGCCCGGACCGTCAGCGTGGAACGCTGATCGGTCTCGGCCTGAACAAGATGCATCGCCGCAGGACGGTCAAGGATACGATCGAAGTGCGCGGCATGCTCAACAAGGTTGGTCATCTCGTTCGCATCGTCGACGAGAAGGTCTGAGTTTTTTATAGGGCGCCCCAGAGATGGGGATCGGCCAAGGGAGTTAGAGGACATGCGCCTCAACGAGATCAAAGACAACGAAGGCTCCAAGAAGGTCCGCGTCCGCATCGGTCGCGGTATCGGCTCTGGCGTCGGCAAGACCGGTGGCCGCGGTGGCAAGGGCCAGACCGCGCGTTCCGGTGTGCGGATCGGCGGCTTCGAAGGCGGCCAGATGCCATTGCACCGCCGGTTGCCGAAGCGCGGCTTCAACAAGTGGCGCCCGAAAGACTATAACGAGATCAACGTCGGTGCCCTGCAGAAGGCGATCGACGAGAAGCGCCTCGATGGTTCGCAGCCGGTGACGGTCGCATCGCTCGTGGAAGCTGGCGTTGTTCGCCGCGGGCTCGACGGTCTACGCCTTCTCGGTGAAGGTGAACTCAACGCGAAGCTGGCGCTCACCGTCAATCACGCGACGGCCAAGGCGCGCGCGATGGTTGAGAAAGCTGGCGGTACCATCACCTTGATCGAGAAGAAGATCCTGGCCGATGACGTGACTAAGGCCAAGAAGACCGCTGCCAAGAAAGCAGCGAAGAGCGGCGGCAAGAAAAAAGGCGCCGATGCCGAGTAACTGAGTGGGTGAAGCGTTGGTCGCCTGCGACGGTGACCCTGTTGGCTCGAGTAACCGCTACGCGTCGTTCTGCGTTCGCTCGCCTAGAAGTGGCACCTCGACGATCAGACTAGTGCAGGGCGCGTAGGACGGATATTCGAGTGCGGGCGCAGATCCGCCGGTCTCGATCGCCCGCGGACCGAGTTGAGGAGACGAAATCCATGGCTTCGGCCGCCGAGCAATTAGCTTCCAACATGAACTTCGGTGCCTTTTCCAAGGCGACCGAACTCAAAAAGCGCATCTGGTTCACACTGGTTGCGCTGCTCGTCTATCGTCTTGGAACGTTCATTCCCCTTCCCGGCATTGATCCGGTAGCGTTCGCGCAGACCTTCAAGTCGAATTCGACCGGCATCCTCGGCATGCTCAACCTGTTCGCAGGCGGTGCCGTCGAGCGGATGGCGATTTTCGCCCTAAACATCATGCCGTATATCTCGGCATCGATTATCATGCAGTTGATGTCGTCGGTATCGCCCAAGCTCGAGGCCCTCAAGAAAGAGGGCGAGCAGGGCCGCAAGGCGATCAATCAATACACCCGCTATCTGACGGTGATCCTGGCGACGTTCCAAGCCTACGGCATTGCCGTCGGGCTCGAAGGTTCACGCGCTGGCGCGGCTTCGGTCGTCATCGATCCGGGCTGGTTCTTCCGCTTGACCACGGTGATCTCGCTGGTTGGCGGCACCATGTTCCTGATGTGGCTCGGTGAGCAGATCACCGCGCGCGGCGTCGGCAACGGCATTTCGCTGATCATCTTCGCTGGCATCGTGGCGGGCCTCCCAGCAGCGCTGTTGTCGCTGTTCGAGCTATCGCGGACCGGCTCGCTGTCGCCGTTCCTGCTGATCGCACTGCTTGCCCTCATGCTGGCCGTGGTCGCAGCAATCGTCTTCATCGAGCGAGCGCAGCGCAGACTGCTGATACAATATCCGAAGCGGCAAGTCGGCAACCGGATGTTCCAGGGCGACTCGTCTCATCTGCCGTTGAAGCTCAATTCGGCTGGTGTTATCCCGCCAATCTTCGCTTCGTCACTGCTGTTGCTGCCGATCACGGCGGCTCAGTTTTCTGCGGGGCCAGGCTCCTCGGGGCCGGAATGGCTGACGACCATCGTTGCAGCCTTGGGCCGCGGCCAGCCGCTGCACATCGCGATCTACGTGCTGTTGATCGTGTTCTTCGCGTTCTTCTATACCGCTGTCGTATTCAACCCGACGGAAACCGCCGACAACTTGCGCAAGTATGGTGGCTTCCTGCCGGGCCGCCGCCCGGGTGCACAGACGGCTGAATACATCGATTATGTATTGACCCGCATCACGGTTGTCGGCGCGATTTACTTGGCCGTTGTCTGCGTGATGCCCGAGTTGTTGATTTCGTACGCCGCGGTGCCGTTCTATTTTGGCGGCACGTCGTTGTTGATTGCGGTCAGTGTGACGATGGATACGGTCGCCCAGATCCAGAGCCACTTGCTCGCGCATCAATACGAAGGGTTGATCAAGAAGTCCAAACTCCGGGGGGGTAAGGGGCGCTGATGAATCTTATTTTTATTGGGCCTCCCGGTGCGGGCAAGGGTACCCAGGCAGCGCTGGTTGCGGAACGGCTTGGTATACCTCAGCTATCGACTGGCGACATGCTCCGTGCAGCCGTCAAGGCGGGTACGGCGATCGGCAATAAAGCTAAAGCTGTCATGGACCGCGGCGAGCTGGTGTCGGATCAGGTCGTCATCGGTATCGTCGAGGAGCGTATCGAGCAGCCGGATTGCAAGCCGGGCTTCATCCTGGATGGGTTTCCGAGAACACTGGCGCAAGCGGCAGCCCTCGACAAATTGCTCGAGGCGCACGGCAAGAAACTCGATCGCGTGATCGAGTTCCGGATAGACGATGCTATTCTTCTGGCCCGTATCGAAAAGCGCGCAAAAGACGCCCTGGAAGCTGGGCAAAAACCGCGTGCTGACGATAACGCCGAAGCGCTGAAAACGCGCCTTTGGGCCTACTACAAGGAAACTTCGCCGCTGACCGGTTACTACTTCCGGTCGGGAAATCTGGTTTCGCTCGATGCGATGGCGCCCGTCGCCACCGTGACTTCCGAGATCGAAAAGGCGCTGAAATCGGCGTGAGTGTCGGGATGACGCGGGTCTCGAGCGTTGACGAGTGTTGACGTTTGTGTGTACTAAGACCGCGATTATCTGACGCAGCCATGCCGAAGTTCTTTCTCTGCGCCGCTAGGAGCAGAGCGAAGGGCCGTTTGGCGTCGAGATGCATACCTGTCGTAATACCGGTCGCGGTGTTCGGCTTTGTAACTGAACCGACCGGTTCGTGACTTTAGGAGAGCTGAAAGTGGCCCGTATCGCAGGCGTCAATATCCCCACCCAGAAGCGCGTCGTGATTGCGCTGCAGTATATCCACGGCATCGGCCCGAAGTTCGCGGAAGCCATTTGCGGGCGCGTTGGCATTCCGAGTGACCGCCGCGTCAACCAGTTGACGGACGCAGAAGTGCTGCAGGTTCGTGAGGCCATCGATCGCGAATACACGGTCGAGGGCGACCTGCGCCGCGAAGTGGCGCTGAACATCAAACGCCTGATGGATCTCGGCTGCTATCGCGGTTTGCGTCATCGTCGCGGCCTTCCGGTTCGTGGCCAGCGTACACACACGAACGCGCGCACCCGCAAGGGTCCTGCCAAGGCGATCGCCGGCAAGAAGAAATCCTAACACCGCGGTGGCAGTAAGATCGCGAGCGGCCTTGTAGATCAGGTCTTAGCTGCCACTCGCATCGATCATCCAAAGTTTCAATTCGACATCGCATTCAACACCGCCCATTGGGCATCGGAGTATCTGCCAGATGGCAAAGGAAGCAGAAAAAGGCCGGGCGAAAGTTCGCCGTAAGGAACGCAAGAACATCACGTCGGGCGTCGCCCATGTGAACGCCAGCTTCAATAACACGATGATCACCATCACCGATGCTCAGGGCAACACCATTGCCTGGTCGTCGTCGGGCACGATGGGCTTCAAGGGCTCGCGCAAGTCGACACCGTACGCAGCGCAGATGGCCGGCGAAGACGCCGGCAAGAAGGCGGCCGAGCATGGCGTCAAGATCCTCGAAGTCGAAGTAACGGGACCAGGCTCTGGCCGTGAGTCTGCACTTCGTGCTTTGCAGTCGATCGGCATGCAGATCACCTCCATTCGCGATGTGACGCCGATTCCGCATAACGGCTGCCGTCCGCGCAAGCGCCGGCGCGTCTAAAGCCCGTTGGGTTTCGAGCAGAAGAGGCGCCTCGACTGGGGCGCCTTCACGCGTTCTCCGCAAGATGTACGATTTTCCCGAAGTTTGATGGCCGCTTCCCTCAACGCGCCGTCCCAGCCAAGCGAGGCTACCCGTGGCAACAACCGCAGTACTACAGAAAAACTGGCAAGATCTGATCAAGCCGGCGAAACTTGAAATCCAGGCTGGACGCGATCGTGATCGTGTCGCAACGATCGTCGCCGAGCCCCTCGAGCGTGGCTTTGGTATGACGCTCGGCAACGCATTGCGCCGCGTCCTGCTGTCGTCACTTCAGGGTGCCGCCATCAAGTCGGTGCAGATCGACGGCGTGCTGCACGAGTTCTCGTCGATCCCAGGCGTCCGCGAGGACGTGACGAACATCGTGCTGAACATCAAGGAAATCGCATTGCGCGTCCATTCGGACGGCGTCAAGCGCATGGTGTTGAAGAAGGAAGGCCGCGGCCCCGCCAAGGCTGGCGACATCGAAGCCGGATCGGACGTCGAGATCCTCAATCCAGAGCACGTGATCTGCACGCTCGACCAGGGCGCGTCGATCCGCATGGAATTCACCGCTGATATGGGCAAGGGCTATGTTGCGGCTGACCGGAACCGCCCGGAAGATGCGCCAATCGGCCTAATCCCCGTCGATAGCTTGTACGGACCCGTCAAAAAGGTTTCGTACAAGGTCGAGAACACGCGCGAAGGGCAGATTCTCGACTACGACAAACTGACAATGCAGGTCGAGACCGATGGTTCGGTTCGCGCCGAAGATGCGATCGCGCTTGCCGCCCGCATCCTGCAGGACCAGCTTGCGGTGTTCATCAACTTCGAAGAGCCGAAGCGCCCGACCGAAGAAACCAAGCATCCGGAACTCGCCTTCAACGCTGCGCTGCTCAAGAAGGTCGACGAGCTCGAATTGTCGGTTCGCTCGGCCAACTGCTTGAAGAACGACAACATCGTCTATATCGGCGATCTCATTCAGAAGACCGAGTCCGAGATGTTGCGGACGCCGAATTTCGGCCGCAAGTCGCTCAATGAAATTAAGGAAGTGCTGGCTGCCATGGGTCTCCATTTGGGTATGGAAGTTCCGAACTGGCCGCCGGATAACATCGAAGAGCTGGCGAAGCGGTTCGAAGATCAGTATTGAGTGGGCAGTCGGCAGTAGGCTTGCTGCCGGCACATCCACTCTACTACCGCGCGTTGCGGCCGGCTCCACGGAGTGGAGTCGCAACGCGCAATTAGAGACGAGGCGAGGCCGCAGAACCTCCCCGGGAAATAAACCAAAACCTCTATCAAGGATAACCAACTATGCGTCACCGTAAACTAGGCCGCCGCTTTAGCCGCGACCCCGGCCATCGTCAGGCGATGTTCCAGGCGCTTGCTTCGGCGCTGATCCGCCATGAACAAATCGTCACCACGCTGCCAAAGGCGAAAGACCTGAAACGCGTCGTCGAGAAGTTCATTACGCTGGCAAAGCGTGGCGACTTGAATTCGCGCCGTCTGGCCGCCGCCCGTCTTCGTGACGAGGACATGGCCAAGAAACTTTTCGATGTGCTCGGGCCCCGCTACAAAGACCGTAACGGTGGTTATACCCGCGTGCTCAAGGCCGGCTTCCGCTTCGGCGACAGTGCACCACGCGCCGTGATCGAGCTTGTCGACCGCGATGTGTCGGCCAAGGGCAAGGACGATCTGGCTCGCGTCGAGTCCGAAAAGGGCGCCGCAGCTTCGGCCTGATCCGTTCTGACAGTAGACTATATGATACCAAAGAGCGGCTTCGGCCGCTCTTTGCATTTGCGGTTGCATCGCTTTGATGATGTAGACAACGGACGATAGAGGGATGGCAATGGTCCAGATCGATGATCTGTTTCAGAAGGCGTCTCCCGCCGGCCGCGGCGACACCTTCATGGGCGTTGAGGGGATAGCGCCTGAGGCGGTGCCAGATCGTGCGATC